>JBEQAC010000120.1:0-9786 GCA_041640535.1 Bacillaceae bacterium | reverse complement strand
ATTGAAAATCTACAGCTTAAATAAGATGACCCAAAGGGCCACCCTCAATTTTATTTTGTAAATGAGAGTGCCCCTAAGTGTTCTTTATTAATTTCTTTTCAAGTAGCTCCACGAGTTGATACATTAATGTTGCAAAGACGGCAATAATTAAGAGACTTAGTAACACGAGTGTAAAATTAAAGACTTGGAATCCATAGATAATTAAATAGCCTAATCCTTTTGAAGAAACTAGAAATTCTCCAACAATCACTCCTACCCAAGATAATCCTACATTGACTTTTAACGTCGAGATAATGGTTGGAAATGAAGCTGGCAATACAGCCTGTGTAAAGCATTGGCTCCGATTTGCCCCAAATGTTTTTAGGACCTTCAAATAATTTGCATCTACTTCTTTAAAGGCCGTAAATACAACGATGGTGGTGATAATAATTGAAATGATTGCCCCCATCGCAATAATAGATAAATATCCTGCTCCGAGTGCAACAATTAAGATTGGTCCTAGCGCAACTTTTGGCATGGCATTAAGAATGACAAGATAAGGATCTAGCACCCTGCTTAGACGTGGAGACCACCATAACATTGCCGCAAGAATTGAACCTAAGAGCGTTCCTAGTATAAAACCTAATACGGTTTCAAATAAAGTTACATTTAAGTGAAGAAAGAGGGAACCATCATTTATTTTAGTGATAAACAGTTTCCAAACTCTTGATGGTGAGCTAAAGATAAGCGGGTCAATCCAATTGTTCCGGCTCGCTAGCTCCCAACCAGAGAAAAAAACAATAAAGATTAAGAGTTGATAGAGACGAACAATACGTTTTTCTTTGGCTAAACTTTGAACATACTGCTTATGGAGAAGATCAAGGTCTTTTTTAGGCATCAAGTTGATCCAACTCCTTCCATATTTCTTGAAATAATGAGTTATATTTTGGGTGTTGTCTGGCATCAAAGGGTATAAGTTCTCTTAATTCCTTTGGGACTTCAAATGTTTTGGCCAGCTTCCCAGGATTAGGAGATAGGAGAAAGATACGATCACTCATAGCAATGGCTTCTCCGATATCATGAGTAACTAAAATCGCCGTTTTTCCATATTCCTTTAAAGTTTGTGAGACTAAATCCTCAAGTTTTAATTTCGTTTGATAATCAAGAGCGGAAAATGGTTCATCTAGTAGGAGGATTTTTGGATTAGTCGCAAGTGTACGAACAAGAGCTGCACGTTGTCGCATCCCGCCTGATAATTGTTTTGGATAAGATTTTTCAACACCACTTAACCCAATTTCAGCTAATAAGGCTAATGCTTTATTTTTCTTTTCAGTTGTTAATGATTTCGTTATTTCTAACCCGACTAGTATATTTTCCTCAATTGTTCTCCATGGGAAAAGATAGTCTTCTTGAAGCATATAACCTATTGACGAAGGGACTTGAGTAACAGGCACATCTTCAATTTTTACTGAACCTTGAGTCGGCTTGATGAGTCCAGCGATAATCGAAAGTAATGTGGTTTTCCCACAGCCACTAGGGCCAAGGAGGGAGACAAACTCCCCCTCCTTGATTGAGATCGAAATATTTTCTAATGCTGTAGTAGCAGAATTCTTTGTAAAATACGTGTGATGAATATTGTTGATTGTTAAAAAGTTCATTTTTTTCACTCCTATTCGGAAATGACCTTTTCAGCAATAGAGGTGTTTACAAGTGTTTCGTAATCAATACGAGCAGGTAGCTCGCCAGCTTCCTCCATAATATCCTGAAGATGATACCATTCCTCTTCTCCTAAAATTGGATCACTTGCATAAGAACCTTGGCTTTTGTATCGATCAATCGAAGATATTAATAATTCTTGAGGAGTATCAGGAAATTGTCCTTTAATGGCTTCAGCGATTTCTTCAGCACTATGGGATTCAACCCACTGCTGAGCTTTGTAAATGGCACGGGTAAATTTTTCAATAGCTTCTCCGTTCTTGTTTATAAAGCTTTGCTTTGCCATAAATGATGTATAAGGGACCTGCCCTGACTCTTCACCAAAGGAAGCAACAATATAGCCTCGACCTTCTAGCTCAAATAAACTTGCGGTAGGCTCAAATAATTGTACAAATTCACCTGTTCCAGATGAAAAGGCACTTGCAATATTTGCGAAGTCTACATTTTGGATTAAATTTAAATCAGCATGCGGGTCAATTCCGTGCTGCTTTAACACATATTCTCCGACCATTTGAGGCATGCCGCCTTTTCTTTGACCAAGGAATGTACTTCCCTTTAATAAATCCCAATCAAAGTCATTAATTTCCTCACGGGAGACTAAGAATGTACCATCTGTTTGTGTTAATTGTGCAAAGTTAATTACTGGATCAGTAGACCCTTGTGCTTCAACATAAATCGAAGTTTCCGATCCAACCAGACCAATATCGATGCCACCGGACAAAATGGCAGTCATGGTTGTATCTCCACCAGCGGTTAAAGTTAATTCAACTTCAAGGCCTTCCTCTTCAAAAATACCTTCCGATATGGCAACATAAAGTGGTGCATAGAAAACGGTATGGGCCACTTCACCTACTTTCACCTTTTCAACTCCATTTGTATTACAGGCTGCTAGGGAGAAAAGTAGGATGATTGAAAAAAAGACTGAAAAAATACGCATAATAAACCTCCTCCATATGCTCTTATCGATGAATATACGATTTACGATAGACTATGTAATGTGACAAAAATGTGTGAATGCCTATAAAAATTTTTCTATAGAAGATACTAATGAGTAGTTTTAAGCAGGGAGTGTTCCTTTTGTGGAATGATGGAGTACTAATTGAAAAGCAGAAATACCCTTCACCTAATCCAAACATAGAACTTTATCTAATTACATATTTGAGTGATGGACTTAAAATTAAAGGATTCTTAGCTGAACCGAAAGAAAACAAGGTTTATGATGGTTTTTTATATTTACGCGGGGGGATAAAAAATGTAGGACAGGTGAGGATCGGAAGAATCATCCAATTTGCTTCAGAAGGGTTTGTCGTCATGGCTCCATTTTATCGAGGAAACCAAGGGGGAGAAGGAAACGAAGACTTTGCTGGTGATGATCGAAATGACGCGATTGCAAGCTATAAGCTGTTAGAAGCGCATTCTAAAGTAAATCCTCAGCGGATTCATGTATTTGGTTTTTCTCGTGGTGGTGTGATGGCATTACTTACAGCGATTCAAATTCAAAGCGTTTGTTCTGTGGTTTCCTGGGGTGGAGTCAGTGACATGAGTCTAACATATGTTGAGCGAAAGGATTTACGCAGAATGATGAAACGAGTAATAGGGGGGACACCGACAAAATACCCTAGCCGCTACAAATGGAGAACTCCGTTGTATGAACTTGAAAAACTCCAGTCACCTGTTCTAATCATTCATGGAGAAAAAGATCAAAATGTTTCACTTGATCATTCAATTAGGCTAGAGAAAAGATTAAAGGAACTAGGAAAACCAGTTACTTGTTGGTACTTTAAGGAATTTACACATTATTTTCCTCCTTCTGAAAATCGACAAACTGTGGAACGTTTAACAGAATGGATGAAGGAACAGGGGAAAGAATGATATGATTAGGTAAAAGGAGTGTGAAAAAGATGGGAATGCCTTTTGAACTTAATACACTGATTGTAACAAAGGGAAGAGAATTTAGAATAAAGGAAAATCTGTTTACACTTGTAAAAGACGGATATCGGTTGTATCCAATCGATATACCGGTAGAAATTACGAAAACATTAGAAAGTGAACCAAGCGGACAAGCATTGATAAAGAAAGTTGAGCTTGAGCAAAATAAAACGACCATTACATATGAGTTAGTATCACTAAAAACAACAAATTAATTTTGTTGACACAGTAAGACCACTAAGTTATGATATGTCATTGAACGGATACTCTCTTATCCCGAGCTGGTGGAGGGACAGGCCCAATGAAACCCGGCAACCATTACTATAATGTAACTAAAGGTGTTTTTTGACTTTAGGTTTTTTTGTCATAGTGATAAGGTGCTAACCTGATGCAAGGCATGTCCTTGATCGATAAGAGTGAAAGGCGAGAATGAGATATACTCCTTTCCTCTTTAAGTTGGAAAGGTTTTTTTGCTTGTTCTTGGAACTAAACAAAAAATGACCTTGTAGAAACGGTTGCTAATACAATGGCATCTTGTGAAAACATACATATAAAGTTGCGGTGGATATTATCCACAACGAGAAAAGAAAAGTAATAGCGAAGTTTTCTTTCATAAAATGGGATTAAGTTATGAATACTAAGGGAATGAGTACCGTATCTAACACAATGTGAAACCATCCGAAAAGGAATTTCACAACAATATAAAGGAGGAAGCGTTTAAAAATGTCTAAAAAACGCCGTTTATTTACTTCAGAATCTGTTACAGAAGGGCATCCAGATAAAATATCTGACCAAATTTCCGACTCCATTCTAGATGCTATTCTTGCAAACGATCCTAATGCTCGTGTTGCTTGTGAAACATCTGTAACAACGGGATTGGTTCTTGTAGCAGGTGAGATCACAACTTCTACATATGTAGATATTCCTAAAATTGTCCGGGAAACCATTCGCGAAATTGGATATACTCGTGCGAAGTATGGTTTTGATGCTGATACTTGTGCTGTATTAACTTCAATCGACGAGCAATCAGCTGACATTGCAATGGGAGTTGACAAAGCTCTTGAAGCACGTGAAGGGCTAATGACCGATGAAGAAATTGAAGCAATTGGTGCGGGTGACCAAGGGTTAATGTTTGGTTTTGCCATTAATGAAACGAAAGAATTAATGCCTCTTCCAATTTCATTAGCTCATAAGTTAGCTCGTCGTCTAACTGAAGTTCGTAAGGATGATACATTACCATACCTCCGTCCAGATGGAAAAACACAAGTAACGGTTGAGTATGATGAAAATGATAAACCAGTACGTATCGATACTATTGTTATCTCTACTCAACATCATCCAGAAGTTTCACTTGAGCGAATCCAACGCAATATTAAAGAACATGTAATCAATCCAGTTGTTCCACAAGAGTTAATTGATGAAGATACAAAATATTTCATTAATCCAACTGGTCGCTTTGTTATAGGTGGACCGCAAGGTGATGCGGGTTTAACTGGACGTAAAATTATTGTTGATACTTACGGTGGTTATGCTCGACATGGTGGTGGAGCATTCTCAGGTAAGGATGCAACAAAGGTTGACCGCTCTGCGGCTTATGCTGCACGCTATGTTGCTAAGAATATTGTAGCTTCTGGTTTAGCTGATAAATGTGAAGTCCAATTAGCCTATGCTATTGGGGTTGCACAACCAGTTTCAATTGCAATAGATACATTTAATACTGGTAAAGTATCTGAGGACATTCTTGTTGAACTAGTACGTAAGAATTTTGATCTTCGACCAGCAGGAATCATCAAAATGCTAGATCTTCGTCGACCAATTTATAAGCAAACTGCTGCATACGGCCATTTTGGTCGTCTTGACCTTGACTTACCATGGGAAAGAACAGATAGAGCTGAACTTTTAAAAACTCAAGCAGAACGTTAATTTTTAAGGCTGTTTTAAAAGATTAGAGGGGCAAGTTGTTTGGAACGAAAGGTGTGTGACTCCTGTGGTATATCTGCAGGAAGGATGAGACCCCGCAGGCACGAGGAGGCTCATCACCTGCCCCGCGGAAAGCTCACACCTGGAGTGCAAATCAACATACCTTAGTTAAATAGCAACAAAGTTTAAAAACAGCCATTTTATAAAATAGTACTTTAGGAGCTGCACACTAGCTGTGCAGCTCTGCCCATTTTCTGTAAACATGTAACATTTTAAAGATTAATCCGTCATATAAGTTGACAGCTATGATACAATTTACAAGTACTAGGTTATAATGGAGAAATAGAACTTGTATTGTCTGGTTTTGTCGATAATCTAGTTTGCCAGCACCAAATGAAATTGAGAAGTTTCTGAGTTTGATTTGGTTTTAGCAGAAATATATGACTTGAAAAATTACAAATAAGAGAAGGTGAAATACATAAATGTGTGGATTCATTGGTTGTATTCATGACAGAGAAACTGTATTAACGGAAGAAAATCACGCTAAATTTGAGGATATGAACACGATTATTACTCATCGTGGCCCAGATGATGCCGGTTTTTATACAGATGAACATATTCAATTTGGATTTAGACGTTTGAGTATTATTGATATAGAAGCGGGACACCAACCCTTAACATATGAAAATGAGCGCTATTGGATTATTTTTAACGGAGAGATTTACAACTATTTAGAGCTAAGAGAAGAGTTGGTTGAAAATGGGTATGAATTCGCAACCCATTCTGATACAGAGGTCATTATTGCTCTTTATAGCGCAGAAAAGGAAAAGGCTGTAGAACGTCTAAGAGGGATGTTTGCTTTTACCATTTGGGATAAACAAGAACAAAAATTATATGGAGCAAGAGATCCTTTTGGAATTAAACCATTTTTTTACTATGAAGATGGGGAGAAAACTTTTTTTGCTTCAGAAAAGAAGAGTATCCTCTTGGCACTAGAAAATGATGTGTTAAATTATGATGCACTGCAGCATTATTTGACTTATCAATTTGTTCCAGAGCCTGAATCAATGTCATATGGCATTAAAAAGCTAGAGCCTGGACATTATTTTACGAAGAAAATTGGCGAGAAACTAAACATACAAACCTATTGGAAGGCTTCGTTCCAACCTAAACCAAGTAGTGAAGAGCAATTAGTAAAGGAAATACGTGAAGCTCTTTATGATTCGGTAAAAATTCATATGAGAAGCGATGTCCCTGTTGGATCATTTTTATCAGGTGGAATTGATTCATCGATCATTGTTTCTATTGCAAAGGAATTCCATCCAGCTATTAAAACCTTCTCTGTTGGATTTGAACGAGATGGGTTTAGTGAAATTGATGTAGCTAAAGAAACCGCTAGTAAACTAGGCGTAGAAAATATTAGTTATGTTATTTCTCCTGAAGAGTATATGAAGGAGCTACCAAAGATTATTTGGCATATGGATGATCCATTGGCAGACCCTGCAGCTGTTCCATTGTATTTTGTTGCAAGAGAAGCACGAAAGCATGTAACGGTAGTGCTATCTGGGGAGGGAGCTGATGAATTATTTGGAGGATATAACATCTATCGCGAGCCTCAGTCTCTCGAGATGTTTAATAAAATTCCTGAGCCAGGAAAAGTCATGCTTCGAAAAATTGCTCAAATGTTACCTGAGGGTGTCAAAGGAAAGAGCTTTATTGAGCGTGGAGTAACACCGATGGAGGAACGTTATATCGGTAATGCAAAAATGTTTAGTGAAGAAGAAAAAGCTCAGTTATTGAAAAGCTATAAACAAGGATTACAATATACGAATATTACAGCTCCATTCTATAGAGAGACAAGAGGCTATGAACCAGTAAACCAAATGCAGTACATTGATATTCATACTTGGTTACGTGGGGATATTTTATTAAAAGCTGATAAAATGACAATGGCTCATTCATTGGAGCTGCGTGTACCATTCTTAGATAAAGTTGTATTTGATGTGGCATCAAAAATTGACCCAGAGTTTAAAACAGCCAATAATACAACAAAATATATCCTAAGAAAAGCTGTAGAAGGGATTGTCCCAGATCATGTACTTGACCGTAAAAAGCTTGGCTTCCCAGTTCCAATTAGACATTGGTTGAAAAACGAAATGCATGAATGGGCAGTTCAACTAATCAATAGCAGTGATACAAATCATCTTTTCAATAAGCAAATGATTTTAAATTTATTAGATGATCACTGCAAAGGTAAAGCAGATAATAGTAGAAAAATTTGGACCGTTCTTGTATTTATGATTTGGCATCAAGTATATGTAGAAAAAGTATATGATTTTTCAACGATTTATAAAGAAAAGAAAACTGCTGCTGGAGTATAAAAAAACAAGTGATGTACTTGAGTTATAAGTACGTCACTTGTTTTTTTTAATGTTTTATATAAGTAATCGCTTGGCTCCCCATTTGAACCCAGGATTTAATGAAATCCTGTTTAGGTGCTTTTTTATTTTTAATTCCAGTTAAAGGATCGTTAAAGTAAATATAGTTTTCATCATACCCCGTAACCAAGACAGAGTGTTCTTGGTACGTAATCTTAACCAAGCCATCCTTTGTATGCCAGGTTTGAAAGTAATGAATCGGTAATTCTTGATATTTTGCATTTGTTACAACCCATACGGGGGTATCATTCGATAGATACATTTTTACTGCATCAAAGTCGCTACCAGTAAAATCGATAATCCTTGCTGGCAAGTAATGTGTTGCTAAATCAGCAATCGGTCCATGGTAGACTCCATAGCCTGGATTTTTCTTCGTATACATATCCCCGACAAATCCTTTGTAGGGATTACCAAAATAAACTTTTCCATTTTCTTTTTTATAAGGGGTAGGGTCCTTCTTAACCTCTTTTGCTAACGTCATTTTATCAATTTTTACACCTGCGTCCTGCAATAACATGGCAAGACTGGTTACTTCACACCCTCTTGGTAGCTCTGGGTACTGAGCAATAATAGGTGCATCTAATAAAACGGAATCCTTCAAAGTGACAGGTTGTATTTCAGCATGTGCAACCATTGTCTCTACACTTGCAATTCTTGTTAGTTGATTGGTGTCATTCGTGCTTAATCTCATAGCATTTATCTTAGAGGAAACAAGCTTCCAATCAGTGTTATGAACTAGCAAAACACTAAACAAGCTAAAGAATAACATGACATACATCGTTGCTAATCGTTTATATTTTGTATGTTCTTTTTGTTTTATAATAAATATAACTAAGGCTAATGTTATCGCCCCTGAAAATAAAACTAAAGTGACAGCCATTTTTATGCTCCTTAAAAAAGATGGTACACTTTTATCATACCATGTTTTATGGCGCATAAATCAAGAAAAGAGTTTCCTTTTAAAGGCAAGTGTTCTTTATGCATAATACCGATGGGTTCTATTGTTTACCACCTCATGGTAGTGATCGATTAGATTATCGAAAATGGCGTCCCAAGATTGTGTGATAGCATACTTCCTGCCTTCGGTCCCCATTTTGTTTCTTAAATGGCTATTTTCTATAAGTAGAATAATGGCTGATATAAAATCTTCATGATCATGAGGACTGCACAACATTCCATTTGAATTGTGGCGAATAATGGATTTCACTCCTCCAGAATTTGCACCAATCACGGGGGTACCACAAGCAAGTGATTCTAGAACTACATTCCCAAACGTTTCAGTTGGAGATGGGAAAATAAATAGATCGGAGTTCGAATAAGCCTGTGCTAACTGCTCACCAGCAAGATACCCAGCAAATGTCATATTTGTTGGAGCTTTTTTTACCATTTCAGACTTAGATGGACCATCCCCAATGATTAACCAATGTACGTTTGGTTTTATTGATTCTGGAAGCGAATGGGCAATTTTCATCAGGGTATTTACATCTTTTTCTGGTGCGAGTCGTCCAACATAGGTAAAAATAAATTTCTCATTTATTCGGTATTTTTCTCTTGTCAAATTTTGTTGGTAAAAAGGATGAAACAGTTGGCAATCAACCCCTCTTGACCAAATGTGTAGGTTTGTAAAACCATGTTTTCGCAGCACTGTTATTGTTTCTTTTGAGGGAACAAAGATTTTTTCAAAGGGGCGATGAAACCAGTGCATATATCTCCAAATGATATTTGACAAAAATCTTAAATCGTAAAAATCCAAATAGTAATCAAAATCAGTATGATAAGATCCCACTACAGGAATGTTTAATTT
>JBEQAC010000119.1:0-9825 GCA_041640535.1 Bacillaceae bacterium | reverse complement strand
TCAGAAAGAAGTGTCCTTATGTTTAAAGATTATAACATGAATCAACTGATTTTACCTTTAGATTTAGAAGTTAAATTACAAGAAAATGATATTGCTTTCTCCATTCACCATTTAGTAGAGAGTATCCCTGCTGGAGCATTCGACACCTTCCTACGACATACCGGTTGTCCTGCCCATCATCCACGTATGATGCTTAAAATTATTTTATGTGGTTACACGCAATCTGCCTTTTCAGGCAGAAAAATTGAGGGTCTGGTGAAAGATAGTATCCGTATGATGTGGCTAGCTCAAGGCTACGAGCCTAGTTACCGTACAATCAATCGTTACCGTATCCATCCTGAAATGAAAGAGTTGATTCGTCAATGCTTTGTTCAGTTTCGCTGTCAGCTTGTGCAGGAAAAGCTAATTGATCAGGAAGCAATTTTTATTGATGGTACAAAAATTGAAGCAAACGCTAATAAATTCACTTTTGTATGGAAGAAATCCGTTGAAAAATATAATAAGAATTTGGTAGAAAAATCGAATCAGCTTTACAATGAGCTGCTTGAAAAACAAATCATCCCTGAAATGACACGGGAAAACGACGAACAATTTTCAATTGAAGAGCTAACACAAATCACTGAAAAGCTAGAGGAAGTCATTGAAGAATATACGGAAAAAATCGAGAATACTAGTGATGTCAATAAACGCCAAAAGTTACGTAGCGAACGCAAAACACCTAAACAAATCGTAAAACAGATTTATAATTGGATTGAACGAAAGCAGAAATATCAAAAAGACTTCGAGATATTTGGCACAAGGAATAGTTATTCAAAAACAGACCACGATGCGACATTCATGCGAATGAAGGATGATTATATGAAAAACGGCCAATTAAAGCCGGGATATAATCTTCAAGTAGCGTCTGAAGGACAATATACACTTGCATACGGTATTTTTTCTAATCCAACAGATACAAAAACACTTACACCATTTCTTGATCAAATTGAAGAGGAGTATTTTTCATTACCTGAACATATCGTCGCAGATGCCGGATATGGCAGCGAACAAAATTACGATGACATTTTAACAAAACGCAAACGTACACCGCTAATTACATATGGTAACTACTTAAATGAACAAACGAAAAAATCAAAAAAGGATCCTTTTAAAACGAGCAATTGGTTGTATGATGAAGAAAGCGATGCCTATACCTGTCCGAACGGAAAACAAGTGAGGTTTCAATATCATTCGAATCGAACAGATAAATCAGGTTTCCAGCGCACGTTTAAAATTTATGAATGTGAAGACTGTACGGATTGTCCAATTCGAGTAAGCTGTACGAAGGCGCAAGAAGGAAAAAATCGTAAACTAATGGTAAATGAGAAGTGGGAACAACAAAAAGAATATATTAGAGAGAAGCTTTCAGAGGAAAAAACTGGTGCTATCTATCGTCAACGTAAAATTGACGTGGAACCAATTTTTGGATTTCTGAAGGCTAATTTAGGTTTCACTCGATTCTCTGTCCGTGGAAAATCGAAAGTTGAAAACGACATTGGCCTCGCTTTAATGGCCGTAAACTTAAGAAAATATGCAGCAAGATCGTAAGATCTTGTAAGAATAGATGAGAAATAAATTGAAAAAAGTGAAATCGACAGTGCGATTTCACTTTTTTCATTTATAGAAGCTAGTTATGTCCCAGCCTCTCTTTTGTGCTACTATTCTTTAGTAATAACCCGGTCCATATCCACCATGGAATCCATGTCCACCGTGAAATCCATGTCCACCGTGAAAACCATGTCCGTAAAATCCTGGTCTAGGTCTAGGTCGACCATATCCATAACCATAACCAAAGCCTGGGCCACCGTAACCTCCCCAGTAACCAGGACCAAATCCATATCCAGGTCCCCCAAGTAAACTTCCACCTAAAAACCCTGCTCCTAAACCTAAAAGTCCAGCCCCTAGTGGTCCCATCGCCGGTCCAAAACGTGGGTCACTAACTGAATCATATGCAGGAATAGAATCATATGCTGGAACTGATCTCATGTCGTAGTCATATGTGTTATACATCAAGATCTCCCTTTCTTAAGTTCAACTTTACTTTCATTGAAGTACAATATAGCCTATGTGTCTAAGGGATATCTGCCCTAGACATCCGCCTATTTTTTCTTGAAATATCGAAAAAGCTAATATTCATATAGTTTGACATGGTATAATGTACCAAAAAGGGAGTGGAAGTTGTAAATGAACATTCTCTCAGCGGTTGTTCCTGTCCTCTTATTTTTGTTAACACTTTTATTTTTTGTTTCTCTTGCTCTTTTTGTTAAGCTTTTATTAGCAAATCAGAGGGAGCGAAATGAACGGTTAAAACATATTGAAGAGAAGCTTGATAAAATTATTAATTTACATCAAAAATAAGGTTAGTATTGTTATAAGGTGGCGAAGGCGATGTGTGGTCGTTATGTTTTACATACAGAAATTGATAAAATTGCTGAATACTATGATATAGATTTAATTGAAGGTTTCGACTATGAATATCGATATAATATAGCTCCTTCTGAGCCTGTTCTCTCACTTGTTAACGATGGAAAAAGGAATAAACTAGGGTATCTGAGATGGGGGCTAATTCCATCATGGGCAAAAGAAAAGAAGATTGGGTATAAAATGATTAATGCAAGAGCTGAGACATTGGGAGAGAAACCCGCATTTAAGACTTTAATAAGTCGAAGAAGGTGTGTTATCATAGCGGATAGCTTTTATGAGTGGAAAAAAGAAAATGGTGGAAAACAGCCATATTGTATAAAACTCGAGAGCGGAAAATTAATTTCATTTGCAGGATTATGGGACCGTTGGGATCATGATGGGGAGATTATCCATTCCTGTACAATTATTACGACTAGCCCGAATGACTTAATGAGAAAAATCCATGACCGAATGCCTGTCATATTATCGAAAAATGATGCATCAATATGGCTAGATCGAACAATTCAAGATAAGACCAAGTTAATGTCTCTATTGCAGCCTTATCAAGGTGAAATGCAAGCATACCCTATTTCAAGTTTAGTTAATTCTCCAAAGAACAATAGTCCGGAATTACTTCAATCAATTTAATGTTTCTCACCTTGGTAGAATAATCTCTAAAATAAAATAAATACTACTACCTAAGAGGTAGGTGATATATATGGAACAAGACACTTTTGATAACATAAAAAAAGAAAGACAGAAGGGAAAAGATGAAACACTTGAAATAAGCTCAACAGGCTATGGCTATGAATCAAGTACAGACAAAACCAACGAAATTACATACAATGACAAAACTACCAATAACCAATAACTAAGGGGTGGGACACATCCCGTCCCACTTCAGGTGCCTGGCACCTTTTGGTTGGAGGGGGGGACCTTATATGGAGAGAATCATGGTGATAGGTGTTTCAGCTGGGGTTGGTAAATCGACTTTTGCTAGAAAACTAGGGGAGAAACTAGAGATTGATGTGTACCATCTAGACCGTTTCTTTTGGAAGGCAGGGTGGAAAGAGGCATCAATTGAAGATTTTACAAGTTCGCAGCAAGAAATCGTGAAAAAGAAACAATGGATCATTGAAGGCAATTATTCAAATACGATTAATATTAGACTAGATTCTGCAGATACGATCTTTTACTTGGAGCTCCCACTTCATACATGTCTTTATCGAGTAGTTAAACGATGGTTAACCAATATTGGAAAAACACGTCCAGATATGGCAATCGGATGTAGGGAAAAGCTAGATTGGAAGTTTATTAAATTTATCGTTACAACCTACTACTCAAGGAAGATCAAAATGGAAAAAAGACTAAAGGTGTTAAGTGGAACAAAAAAAGTCATTCAATTGAAAAGTAAAAAAGAAATCAATGAATACTTTCATAAATAAACACAAAAGTCTGTATCTCATAATACGATACAGACTTTTTAATGTTAAGCTTTTCCATTCTCAACGGAGGAGATAAGCTTTCTTTTAGCAGTGTAACTAAAAGCAAAAAATAAGGTAATTAGCGTTGTTACGATTAATGTACCATGCAATATCCAAACCATATTTGGCATCGACATTCTTTCAAGTAAGATCGGAGCTATCACAAAACCTAAGGCAAACCCTAATGATTTTAAAAGCATACCAACCCCAAATATCCTTCCGCGAATGTAATTATCTGTTTTCTGTAATATAGTAGCATGAAGTGTTGTAAAGCACGCATCAAAAATTCCAGTGAAAAAAGCAAAAGGAAAGATAATCCACGGCTCTGATGTAGATAAGAAAATTATAAACCCAGTCGACATTAGAATGGCCGAACCGAAAGCAATCCAATATAACTTATCATTTAGCAACCATTTTAATTTAGGTAGAATAAGAGTTGCAAGGACAGACCCTACTCCCCATATACCCCAAATCATTCCATAGTAAAATCCTTGTCTACTCGAATCAAGATCTTCTGCTAACAATGGAATTCCTAAATTATGTGAACTTCCAGCAAACGCTCCAATCAGAAAAACAATATTAATCATCATCAGCATCGGTGCAACCATTAAAAACTTGTAGACTTCCCTAAGATCATTTATGATACTTAATACTTTTTGCTTCAATCCTAAAGTTAATGGAGAAACTTGTGGAACATCTGTTTCCCATTTCATTTTTACTAAAACAAGTGCAGAAAAAAGATATGTGGATGCATCAATAATCAATGTCGTTTTATAACCCAAAAAATCGGTTATGATGCCTGCGCCGATAAAACCAGCAACTAGACTAATAGACGTTAAACGAGCGATAATTGCATTAGTTTGAAGAACCTTATCTTCCCCAAATATTTTAGGGATTTCCGCACTGAAGCTAACGGCAAAGAAAGTACTAGTTAATCCAATAAAGAATGATCCAATAATGATCAATGTAGGATTAGGAAATGGGATAAGAGCTAAAATTATTATTGCTCTAATGATATCTGCGTTAATCATGATTTTTCTTCGATTAAATCGATCGGCAACGACTCCAGAGAAAAGGCTAGATAATACACCTCCAATGGTTCGAGCAGCCATTGCTGCCGCTAACCATAGCGGACTCCCTGTTGCAGTATAAATTACAACATTTAAAACAATCAAATCCATGAAAGTTCCAAAATCAGAAAGTGCCTTTACATATAAAAAAAGTTTTTTGTTCATTCATGTTGTCTCCCTAATATTCTGCGTTCTAATTAATAATTGTAATTTGTTAGGTTTTATTTCGCAACACGAAATTTAATGTGAGCTAGAATATTTATTTATTTTTATTATAGGTATACATAATAAGGTTTTTTTATAAAAAGGTAAAATACTAGATATAAAACCTTGCTTGGTATATGATAATAGCGCAATAATTTAAGCATTAAATTTGATACCATTATGTTTTTGAGTTACAGCAGACAAGTAAAGGAGATGAAATCATGTTTACATTGCCATTAACCCATCCCGTTCTGGTTTTTGCACTCGCAATGTTGATATTCCTAATAAGTCCAATGTTAATGAGGCTTTTGAGAATTCCAGGAATTATTGGTCCCATTATCGCTGGAGTTATTATCGGTCCGCATGGGTTAGGAATATTGGAAAGAGGGCAGACCATTGAATTACTCGGAACCGTCGGATTATTATTTATTATTTTTATCGCCGGTTTAGAAATGGACATAGATGGTTTTAAGAAATACAAAAACCGAAGCATTATTTTTGGTCTTTTTTCGTTCTTTATCCCACTTATCTTTGGTACTGCCATTGGACTTGTATTAGGTTATAGTATGGCTGCATCTATCCTTTTAGGATCAATTCTAGGATCTCATACCTTACTCGGTTATCCAATTGCAAGCCGTTTAGGAATCTCGAAAAATAAAGCGGTCACTACGGCGGTTGGAGGAACATTAGTTACAGATACATTTGCTTTATTAGTTTTGGCCATTATTACTGGAGCTGCGACAGGTGATTTAACTATAGGATTTATATTGACCTTATTTATCTCGCTAACTGTTTTTACAATCTTTAATATAGTAGGAATTCCAATTCTATCTCGATGGATTTTCCGCAATATAGGTAATGAAGGAGATAAAGTGTTTACGTATGTCATTGTGGTTCTATTTATTTCTGCATTTCTTGCAATCGTGGCAGGCGTTCAGCCAATTATCGGCGCATTTTTATCCGGACTCGCTTTAAACCGTCTTGTTTTTGACCAAGGTCCTTTAATGAATCGGATTCGCTTTACTGCAAATGCATTATTTATTCCTTTTTTCTTATTATCTGTTGGAATGCTAATGGATTTAAGTGTACTGATTAGTGATCCAAAAGCATGGGTTCTAACCGCGTTAATTCTACTTGGTGTGAACGGTGGAAAATATGCTGCAGCATGGATCAGCAGTTATATTTATAAAAATAGCCGAGAAGAACGGAATATTACCTATGGTTTAAGCATTCCTCAAGCTGCAGCAACGCTTGCAGCAACTCTGGTAGGTTTTGACGTTGGATTACTTGATCAATCAACAGTTAATGGTGTTATTATCATGATTTTAGTTACTTGTGTAATAGGGCCATACTTGGTCGAGAAATATGGTAGAAAAATATCTCTTCAAGAAGAACAGGAACCTTTTGTCAAAAGTGATGCACCTGATCGTATTATGATTCCAATGGCAAATCCGCAAACGATGGAATCATTACTAGATCTTGGCTTTATTATTAAAAAGAATACAACGAAAGATCAACCACTTTATCCTCTGACTGTTGTAAAAAGAGCGAAAGAAACAGTAGAGGGTGATCTTGCTAATGCTGAAAAAATGTTAGGACATACAGTGATGTATGCGTCAGGTGCAGATGTTCCAGTAAAATTAGTGACAAGAGTTGATCATAATATTGCAAATGGAATAACAAGAGCCATGATGGAAGAAAGGATAACAATGGTGATAGCTGGGTGGGAGGGGAAACGATCTACACCTCAGCGGATTTTTGGAAATGTCCTTGACCAATTTGTTGAGCAATCAAATCAGGCCATTTTAATTGCAAAATTAGACCATCCACTAAACACGACAAAACGAATTGTCGCCATCCTCCCAAAGGGAATTGACCATTCATTTGGTTTTAAAGACGCATTGATGAGGATTAAATTAATGGCAAATGATTTAGGTACCCAGTTAGTGTGTGTAGTTATTGATGATGAAGAAGCTAAATATACGGAGTATTTAAAGGAAATTAAATCAAACCCACCAACTTCGATAATAAGTGTCAAAAAGTGGAGTGCCCTTTATCGTGAGGTGGATTCTTTAACCAAAGATGATCTCGTTGTGGTGATGAGTGCTAGAAAAGGTACTGTTGCATGGCATCCAGAGTTAGAAATCATCCCAGGTAAATTAGCAAACTTAAAATGTGATAGCTTTATTATTTACTATCCAACGGAACAATTAGAAATTGATGAACGAGGTACTTCCGGAACTGAAATACCTAAGGAAGTCTTGTTCAAAGGAGATTACTATTAATATAATTTATTTGACCCAAAGGTTGATAAAGCCTTTGGGTCAATTTTTTTGATTTAACCATTATGCTTGAACGGCTGTCACATTAAAGTCTTCTGCAATGGCATGCTGAGAATGATACAAATTATAATATACACCTCGTCTTTTAATTAAATCAAGGTGTGTTCCTTCCTCAGCAATGCCATCAGGTGTTAGGACGATAATTCGAGAAGCGTGTTGAATCGTTGCTAAGCGATGTGCAATGATAAAGGTTGTTCGTCCTTTTGCAAGTTGTTCAATGGAAGTTTGTACGATTCTTTCACTCTCATTATCTAGTGACGAGGTTGCTTCATCTAATATTAGAATGGCTGGATTTTTTAAGAACATCCGAGCAATTGAAACTCGTTGCTTTTGACCACCAGATAGCTTCGTCCCGCGTTCTCCAAGGTAAGTGTCATATCCGTTTGGTAGCTTCATAATAAAATCATGTGCATTTGCAGCTCTTGCTGCTGCCACAATTTCCTCGAACGAAGCATCTAAACTGCCATATCCGATATTATCTTTTATCGTACCTGAAAATAAAAAAACATCTTGCTGAACTACTCCGATTTGTTTGCGAAGTGAGTGTAAGGTGAAATCACGAATGTCCCTATTATCTATTTTAATCGATCCTGCCTTTATATCATAATATCGAGGGATAAGTGAACAAAGTGTTGATTTTCCTGCACCTGATGGTCCAACGATCGCGATGGTCTCCCCTGGTTCAACTGAGAGAGAAATACCTTGTAATATGGTATTCTCATCCTCTGTATAACTAAAAGAAACATTGCTAAAATCAATTCGTCCTATTACCTGTTGTAATGGTATGGCACCCTTACGATCAACGATATCAATAGGTGTTTCTAATAATTCAATAAATCTTCTAAAACCGGTCATTCCCCGTTGATATTGCTCGACAAAACGTTGAAGGGTTTGTAATGGTTGAGTTAGCAAAGTAATATAAAGAAAATATGCAACTAAGTCACCAATTGTAATATGCCCCAGGCTGATAAATACGCCTCCAGCAACTATTGTAACAAGGAAGGCAGCATTGGTTAAAAATGTTACACCAGCTTCAAAGGAACCTATATGACGAATGTATCCCGTCCATGCAGTTATCCACCTTTTGCTTCCTTCTTCAAATTTATGATTCTCGTACTCCTCATTGGCAAACGATTGAACAACCTTCATCCCAGAGAGATTATCTTCGAGGTGTGCCGTTACATCAGCTAGACTCTCATTGATTTTTACAACAGACTTTGCCATCATTCCACTATAGATTTTCATAAATAAGAAAATAAACGGTACTAAAGTGAAAATGATGATTGTAAGCTTTATGTTGATCAAGCAAAGTAAAATAAAAGCACCAACTATACGTACGGCTGATAATAAGAAATCCTCAGGAGCGTGATGAGCAATTTCAGGTATTTCCTCAATGTCCCTCATTACCCTTGAAATGATATGTCCTTTCTTTGCATTGTCATAATAAGAGAAGGACAGCCGTTGTAAGTGGGAGAAAACCTGCTTCCTCATCGTCCTTTCCATTCGAATGGCAATTACATGGCCATAGTAGCCTACAATATACGTAAATACAGAAATAGCTATATAAATTGCTAATAATAAGAACCCAAATTTGAACACAGCAGCCAAGGTTGCGGTTGGAAGCGTATTGTTTAGAAATTCTCTAATAAGAAAAGGAACGCTTAAACCAAGCAAAGTCACCATGAGTGCTGAAAAAATATCTAGAAAAAGTAAGCCTAGATGTGGTTTATAATATGAAATGAATTTTTTAACTAAAGTCAAATTGTTTCACCCTCCAAGAATTAACTAAGGAATCTCTTCCTGAGATACCTTATGTGGACAAGGAGGTAGTTGGAAAGGGTTTGATCAATTAAACGTTCCAATGGTTATACTCCCGCCACCGTTTGATTCATTTGAAATAAATAATGGATTAGTTTCTGATTGATACTGATTAACATTTATCATCACTTCTTTCGTTTTAGTTGGAATATTTTGGTGTTACCACCAGATTATAACACAGAAGTAACAAAAGATAACTAGGTTCCTTTATTTATGTTTTAGATATACAAAAGGTTCCTTTATATTGTTTTGCGATAAGAGAGATTTTTCCATTTTCTCCCGAATTAAAGTATAATTAATACAAATAAATGAAAATATCAAAATTTTTTTCTGAAACAACATATGAATTTAATGACTGAGGTGACAAAATGAACAATCATCAAATACGTTATACTTTCCTTCATGACATTTCATCTCAAGAACGACTCGAGCAATGGTACCAAGCTCAACTTCTCCAAGAAAAAA
>JBEQAC010000118.1:0-9844 GCA_041640535.1 Bacillaceae bacterium | reverse complement strand
TTTCAAAGGGGCGATGAAACCAGTGCATATATCTCCAAATGATATTTGACAAAAATCTTAAATCGTAAAAATCCAAATAGTAATCAAAATCAGTATGATAAGATCCCACTACAGGAATGTTTAATTTCTTTGCAAAATGTAAGCCTGCTAATCCAAGATTAAATGGAGTGGCAATATGGATTAAATCGGGTTTAAACTTTTGTAGCTCTGAATTTATTGTAAACATGTTGGGAAAGCCGATCCTACATTCCGGATATAGATGGAACGGTAAACTTGTAAAACGGTGGATATGACTGTTAAATCGGGATTCTTTAGTACTTTCAGGTGCAAACACACGGTATTCAATTTGTAAGGTTTCAAAATAGTCGGTTAAACGCTTTAAGGTTCGAGCGACACCGTTTACATCAGGAGAAAATGTATCTGTAAAAATGGCAATCTTTTTCATCTCTAACCCTCCCATAACCCATCCATTCTATTACATAAACATATCGGGAAATAAAGACTTTATAGATAAAAAAGAACTACATCCAACTAATGATCCTAGTACAAAGCCGGCTAATACATCTGAAGGATAATGAAGTCCAAGAAAGATCCTAGAAATTCCGACTAAGCAAGCTAAAGGAAATAGAAAGGCGATCGAAGTTGGTTCTAAAAGTATAAAGGGAATAATGATTGAAAAGATTGCAGTTGTATGTCCTGAAGGGAAGGAATGATCTTTTAATGCGTTAACTGGGTATTTCGCATGTTCAATTAATAAATACGGCCTCTGGCGAGGGACATATTTTTTTACAAGTGCAACTGGGGCATGACTAATTGCCAATGATAGTGCACATGCAATTCCCGTATAACGAAGAGATCTAGTGGTAGAGAGCATCAAGATTAAAACAATGCCTATCGTGAATATTGCACTGCCAAAATGAGTAATGATTCGGAAAAAATGATTTAAGACTTTTACATCAAAATATTGATTTAAACTGCGAAACAGATGACACTCGATTGAATAACATTGTAAAAAGAATTTTGATATCATCAAAAGCCCCCCTTATTAACTTCAATTGTAGTAGGGATTCTTTTAGGGAATACGAAGAGAGTGTAAAAAAACGGTAAAGTATTAGTAAATCTTGATTATAATAAAAATAGAGGAACTAACGGTCCCTCTAAGGTTTTTGTAAAGATTTATAGTATTGTCCCTTTTCTACATACTCTCTTCTAATTCTAGCCATATCATGTTTGTCTTCTTCTGTTAGTTCACGAATGACTTTTGCGGGTCTTCCAAAACAAAGGGTATGTGGTGGAATCTTTTTTCCTTGAGGTACTAAACTACCAGCACCGATGAATGCACCTTCTCCAATTTCAGCACCATCGAGAATAATAGACCCCATTCCAATTAATGCATTTTTTCGAATAACGGAACTATGTAATATGACTTGATGACCAACCGTTACATCATCCTCAATGATCAGTGGATTGTTTGGGCTTTGATGTAGAACAGAATTGTCCTGAATATTTACTCTATTCCCGATTATAGTTGGGGCAACATCCCCTCTGATAACAGAGTTAAACCAAATTGAGCTTTCTTCACCTATTTCAACATCTCCAGTTATGGTAACATAATCGGCGATAAATGCTGAATTAGCTATTTTTGGCTGCTTTTCGTGATATGGATAAATCATGAACTTCATCCCTTTCAGTTGAATTAATAAGGAAAATCATCTAACGTTAGTGTATCAAACTTTTATGATCTTTTTATAGCAAACCAAAATTTTTCATATGAGAAGTTATTGAAATAAGAAGGAGGAGAGTTTGATGTGGAAGTGGGAAGCTGAAGACCCCAAAGCTGTAGTAGTCATTGTACATGGAGCAAATGAACATCATCGGCGTTATGATTGGTTGATTTCCATGTTTGTGTCAAAAGGTATTCATGTAGTAATGGGGGATCTTCCCGGACAAGGGCATACGTCAAAAAAACTCAGAGGACATATTAACTCATTTCATGACTATATTGAAAAAATTCAGAGTTGGATTAAAGAAGCATTAAACTATCACCTACCAGTTTTTCTTTTAGGTCATAGCATGGGAGGTTTAGCTGTTATTCGTACTCTTCAGGAAATCAAGCTTCCCGTTACAGGAGTTATTTTATCCTCGCCTTGTCTTGGACTGGTGGAATATCCTTCCAAAGGATTAGACTTACTAACAAGAGGGTTAAATGTCTTGGCACCAAGCATGAAATTTAATAGTGGTGTATCGGTAACGAAAGCTACAAGAAATAAGGTAGTTTTAGAAAAAGATGTCGATGATCCTCTTTATGTCACACATGTATCAGTAAGATGGTATAGAGAGCTTATAGGAGCAATGAAAAAATCATTCAGTGAAATAAGGAAACTGTCAGATTATCCTCTTTTACTTATTCAAGGTGGAAATGATAAAATTGTTGATAAGAAAATCGTAAATCATTGGTTCAATCAGCTAAGTTCTACTGAAAAAACCTATAAAGAATATCCTGAGCTTTACCATGAGGTTTTTAATGAACCTGAAAGAGAGGATGTTTTTAACTATACTTACACTTTTATAATAAATCATATAAATGAATGATCAATATTGGGTTAATAAAAGGCTGTTTTCTAAAAGATTGTTGTTTTTAAAACGAATTAGATTGTGCTCACTTGATTGGAACGGAAGGTGTGTGACTCCAGCGGGATCTGCAGGAAGGATGAGACCCCGCAGGTCACGAGGAGGCTCATTATCTGCCCCGCGGAAAGCACACACCTGGAGTGCAAATCAACATTCCTTAGTTAAATAGCAACAAAGTTTACGAAAACAGCCTTATAATATGAGGTGATGTTTTGAGAGTACCAACCCACCCTTTACCATTAATGGGTAAAGTGTATAGTGATGTTTTACCCACAGTTCATAAGTACTTAAGCTATTGGCGTCAAAAAGCAGAAAACATTCCCAATCCTGAATTAAGAAAACAGGCATTGGCGAGCATCGATTCCAAAACATTTCATTGTGAGGGAGGGTCGATTCTTGCTCTTCTGGCTCATAATCAAATGGAGGAATGCATCAAGTTTATCGTTGCCTATCAGACGATTAGTGATTATCTTGATAATTTATGTGACAGAAGTACCTCACTTGACCCAGATGATTTCCGTCATTTGCATCATTCTATGCCACATGCGTTAACCATTGGTCAAACACCGATCAATTATTATCAATATCGGGAGGAGCAAGATGATGGAGGGTATTTGAATAGTTTGGTGACAACATGTCAGGAATCATTGGCTAACGCCATCCACTATGAAAAAATATATCCCTATTTAGCTGAACTAGCTGGATATTATTGTGATTTACAAGTACATAAACATGTTCGAATAGAAGAGCGGGTACCTAGACTTGAAAAATGGTTTGAGTCATATAAATCAGGTCTACCGGAAATGGAATGGTATGAATTTTCAGCGTGCTCTGGTTCAACATTAGGCATTTTTTGCCTTGTTGCTCATTCCTTTCAAGATCAGTTTGATGAAGAAATGGCAGAAAAAATTAGAAAAGGATATTTTCCATATATTCAAGGATTACACATCTTGTTGGATTATTTAATTGACCAAGAGGAAGATATTGAAGGTGGAGATTTAAATTTTTGTTTTTATTACCCACATGAGGAAAAGTTGCTCACACGCTTAAAGCATTTTGTCTGTGAAGCAGACAAGCATATTGCGGGGTTACCAAATGAAAAATTTCATAAACTGATTAACCGTGGGCTTTTAGGGATTTACTTATCCGATGAAAAGGTTCGTAAACAAAGCAAAGTTCGCACCTTAGCGAAAGAAATGATTAAATGTGGTGGAACAACCTCATACTTCTTTTATGTTAACGGACGTGCATACCGGACATTCCAAAAAGTATCAGGTGCTTTTTCAAAATAAAATAAACCGGGACAAAACCGTTCCCACTTCCGGTGCCAGGCACCGCGAAGGGAACACTTTTTGTCCCGGTTATCGTTTTTCGATTGCGACGATAAAAGGAGGGTTATTTTGTTGGTTGATAAAGCGATAAGTTAATACATGGGCTGTTTGTTGATCAATCGTTGATACATACTTTAATAATTCATCTCGTTCAGTTGCCCCTTGCTCATGACCGTGGTAAATCACAAGCACAATGATCCCTTCTGGAGCCATGATTTCAAGTAATTGCTCAATCGCTGAAATAGTGGAGTGAGGCTTTGTTACAATTTCTTTATCTCCGCCTGGTAAATAGCCTAGGTTAAAGACCGCAGCCGTTACCCTGTTGTTTGCACTCAGAGGGAGTACATCGATAATCGTATCATGACTTTGTTCCAACAAGGTCACTCGATTTCTTACACCATGTTCTTCAAGTCGAGAGGATGTATTAGTTAATGCTTCTGTCTGAATATCAAATCCATATACATGTCCAGTTTCACCAACAAGATTTGCTAAAAATAAAGCATCATGCCCATTCCCGATTGTCGCATCAATGACAACATCACCATATGAAACGGCAGTAGTAAGCAGCTTTCTTGCAAAGGGAAGAATCCGTTCTAACTTCATACCATCTCAGCTTCCTTCTGATAAAATTTACCTTGATAACTATCACGTCGTTTTAATTCAGCATCAATCGTATTAAGTACTTCCCACTTGTTCACGCTCCACATTGGTCCAATCATTAAGTCAATCGGTCCATCACCAGTAATACGGTGGACAATCATTTCCGGTGGTAAAATTTCTAATTGATCGCATACTAAGTTTATATATTGATCAAAAGCTAAAAATTCTAGCATCCCTTTTTCATATTGTTTCACCATCGGGGTCCCTTTTAAAAGGTGCAATAAATGGATTTTAATCCCTTGAACATCCAATTTAGCAACTTCACGAGCAGTTTCCATCATCATCACTGGTGTTTCAAGAGGTAATCCATTAATGATATGAGAACAAACGCGAATATTGTGTTTACGTAGCTTATTTACTCCGTCCACATAGCACTGATAATCATGAGCCCGATTAATGAATAATGCCGTTCGTTCATGAACGGTTTGTAAGCCTAACTCGACCCATAAATAAGTCCGTTTATTTAATTCGGCTAAATATTCCACAACATCATCTGGCAAACAATCAGGTCGAGTGGCGATGGAGATTCCAACGACACCGTCTTGATTTAAAACAGATTCAAATTTTTCACGGAGTACCTCTACAGGTGCATGTGTATTAGTATAAGCTTGAAAATACACCATATATTTGCCGTCTTTCCATTTTAAATGCATTTTCTCTTTAATTTTATTAAATTGAGTCAAAAGGTCTTCAGCACGGTCACCAGCGAAGTCTCCAGACCCAGAAACACTACAAAATGTGCAACCGCCATGAGCGACAGTACCATCTCGGTTTGGACAATCAAAGCCACCGTCAAGTGCAACCTTAAAGACTTTATGTCCAAATGTGTCACGTAAATGATAATTCCATGTATGATAACGTTTATTATCTGTTGTATATAAAAATGGGTTATTCTGAGCCAAGTCAGTACCCTCCTTTGTTTTAAAAATAAACCATTCTTTAATTTTAGCACGAGTAAATTAGACTTCTCAAATGTAAATATTGTGTACAGAATTGGAAGAGATTCGTATGTGTCTGACACCTAGAAAATGCACAAACTATCAAGTGATGAAGCATTGCTTCACAATGATGATAAGGAGGGGTTACGAATGGCCACTCGAAAGTCTGTTGAGGATTTTTTAGACCAATGTGAAGACACCATTCGGTATGCTCAAGAACAAATTACAATAGGTCGACAACAAGAGCATTACAATACGACAGAATATACAGATGCTTTAAACCAAATTGAAGAACGTTGTAATGACCTAGCTCACTTAGCACTAAGCTGTAATGGTCAACAACGTGAGCAATTACATCGAATGAGACTGCAGCTTCAGCAATTACAAAATGATTTAACCTTAGATCAGAATATCATTCAAGAATATAAGTAGGAGCTGAGATATCGTGAAAAAGCGCTCGAAACAAAATAATCCAGAGCAAAAAACACAAAACGGTCAAAACAGTGAATTCGGAAACGAACTTAGCTCGGTCGAAAAAGTAAAGAAAAAGAACGCAAAAAAAGGTCAACCGATTAAATCTAAACAACATCCTGAACCTGAACAAGCTTAGACTAATTTGAGTGTTAAATCTTAGAACGATTTAACACTCTTTTTATTTTAAAAACCTTGTCCCATTAATGAAAATTTCTAAAGATTATGTGCATTTCTAAACATATTGAAAATACTTATAGAAAGGAATAAAATTGTTTTGATAATCGAAGAATCGTTATATTTTTACGAGGCTCTCTTTAGCTAATTAGAATTTATATACATAAATACTAAATGCATAAGTGCAACTTGGAACTTGCCAAGTTTTCTTTATCAACAATAACTTAATTAGTAGGGGGATTCTCTATGCCTCGGACCCTTTGGGTTTTAGTATTGGGGATGGTTATTAATGTAACGGCAGCTTCTTTTTTATGGCCGTTAAATACCATCTATATTCATGACTATTTAGGTAAATCTTTAACCGTAGCGGGCTTTGTTTTAATGCTGAATAATGGCGCTAGTGTAATAGGCAACCTAATAGGAGGAACATTATTTGATAAATTCGGCGGATATCGTTCGATTTTAATCGGGATTATCATTACCATGTTTGCAGTAACTGGACTTGTTTTTTATCATGATTGGCCACAATATATTATCTTACTAGCCTTGGCTGGGTTCGGTTCAGGTATTGTTTTTCCATCCATGTATGCGATGGCTGGTTCTGTTTGGCCAGAAGGTGGGAGAAAAGCGTTTAATGCCATCTACGTTGGAACAAACGTAGGGGTAGCAGTTGGGGCTGCTTTAGGTGGACTAGTCGCTTCCTATTCATTCCAATACGTTTTTACCGCAAACGCGATTCTATATGTTTTCTTTCTACTTCTAGCGATGTTTGGTTATCGTTCGATAAAAGTAGAAAAAAGTAAACAGCAAATTGGTCTTGGTCAAACTAAGGTAATTAAAAACTATACAAAATTAACAGCATTATTGATTCTTTGTTTTGGATATGGTTTATGCTGGTTAGCCTATTCACAATGGGCTTCTACCATCTCAGCACATACACAAGGGCTTGGAATTAGTATGAAGGAATATAGTTTGCTATGGACGATTAACGGTGCTCTCATTGTGTTAGCGCAGCCAGTCATCTCCACGATCATTCGATTCTTTGCGAAAACATTAAAAGCACAAATTGTGATTGGGACGATGATCATTATGCTTTCATTTATCATGCTTTTATTTACGAGCCAGTTCACAGGTTTTGCTATCGCAATGGTGATCTTAACCATTGGCGAAATGTTTGTTTGGCCAGCAGTACCAACCATTGCTAATGATCTCGCACCAAAAGGTAGAGAAGGTTTTTACCAAGGAATTGTTAATAGCATGGCAACAGGTGGTAGAATGCTAGGACCGTTAGTTGGTGGTATTTTAGTAGATTTATACGGAATGAACATGTTATTTGGTGTGTTAAGTGCTTTACTAATTGTAGCAATATTTACCACCCTCTATTATGACCGTCAGCTAAAGAAAAACGAGAAACAAACCATGGATGTGGTTAACTCAACTAATATGGGGTAAAAAGAACTTGAGGCAAATGAGTCTCAAGTTTTTTAGTTGGTAAATTTTATCCGTATAACTTTTTAACAATTTAAACAATTTAAGCATGAAATTTTTCTTATCATATGTTAATATCTAATAATAACAAAATTCATTATTATTAGAAAAAAAGATAGAAAAATAGATAGGGGAATTGTGATGGCTGAAATGCGTAGTAATATGATTAAAAAAGGATTCGATCGCGCACCACACCGAAGCTTGCTTCGTGCTGCAGGGGTAAAAGAGGAAGATTTTGACAAACCATTTATTGCGGTTTGTAATTCATATATTGATATTGTTCCAGGACATGTTCATTTACAAGAGTTTGGGAAAATAGTAAAAGATGCAATCCGTGAAGCTGGTGGTGTACCATTCGAATTTAACACAATTGGTGTTGATGATGGGATTGCGATGGGGCATATAGGTATGCGTTATTCGTTACCAAGCCGTGAAATTATTGCGGACTCTATTGAAACAGTGGTATCAGCTCACTGGTTTGATGGAATGGTATGTATCCCAAACTGTGACAAAATTACTCCAGGGATGATGATGGCTGCATTACGAGTGAACATCCCAACAATTTTCGTTAGTGGTGGACCGATGAAGGCAGGTACAACGAGTGATGGAAGAAAGATTTCCCTTTCATCTGTATTTGAAGGTGTTGGAGCGTACCAAGCAGGTAAACTTGATGAAAAGGGTCTTCAAGAATTAGAAGCATTTGGTTGCCCTACATGTGGATCTTGTTCAGGAATGTTTACAGCTAACTCCATGAACTGTTTAGCCGAAGCGTTAGGAATTGCTCTTCCTGGCAATGGAACGATTTTAGCAGTAGCTCCTGAGCGCCGTGAGTTTGTTAAAAAATCTGCGACTCAATTAATGGAATTAATTAAGATGGACTTAAAACCACGTGATATCGTGAATGAAAAAGCGATTGATAATGCATTTGCACTTGATATGGCTTTAGGTGGATCTACAAATACAGTGCTTCATACATTAGCTCTTGCTCATGAAGCTCAAATTGAATATCCAATTCAACGTATCAATGAAGTAGCTGAGCGCGTTCCACACTTATCAAAGCTAGCTCCTGCTTCGGATCATCATATTGAAGATTTGCATGAAGCTGGAGGAGTATCAGCAGCATTATATGAATTATCGAAAAAAGAAGGTGCACTTCACCTTGACAACATCACCGTAACAGGAAAAACAATTGGTGAAAATATCGCTGGATGTGAAGTAAAGGACCATAATGTGATTCGTCCAATCGATGATCCACACACTGTAAAAGGTGGATTAGCCGTATTATTCGGAAACCTTGCTCCAGATGGGGCAATCATTAAAACTGGAGGAGTTCAGAATGGGATCACAAGCCATGAAGGACCTGCGGTTGTATTTGAATCACAAGAAGAAGCGATTAAAGGAATTTCATCTGGTCAAGTAAAAGCTGGTGATGTTGTCATCATTCGTTATGAAGGACCAAAGGGTGGCCCTGGAATGCCTGAAATGCTATCACCAACATCTATGATCGTTGGAATGGGATTAGGACCAAAGGTGGCACTTGTTACTGATGGACGTTTCTCTGGTGCTTCGCGTGGACTTTCAATCGGTCATGCTTCTCCAGAAGCTGCTGAAGGTGGACCACTTGCATTTGTACAAAATGGTGACCACATTGTTATTGATATCGACAAGAGAACAATGGATGTGATCGTACCTGAAGAAGAGTGGGAACAGCGTAAAGCGAACTGGAAAGGCTTTGAACCAAAAGTAAAAACAGGTTATCTGGCTCGTTACTCTAAGCTTGTAACATCAGCAAATACTGGTGGAGTAATGAAAATCTAAAGCTTAATATACAAGAAAACGCATGAACTTTAAACGTAACGGGTTCTAATTTGAAGTACAAAATACGAATTAACATTGCTTTTCATATAGGAATTTGCACTAGAATTAAAAATCAATTTGTAAATAAGCAAAGAAAAATGCTTGGAGACTTTATAGGCTCCAAGCATTTTTTATCCCATGTTAAGCACTGGTTCAGTAATTTCCAAATCTTCAAGAATCGCCAGGAAATAAGCTACTAAGCGGAGAAATTCCTCTTATTGAAGAAATAGCAAGAAAAATAGACTAAATAGACGTAAAGATTCCGCCTATTTAATCGAAAAACAAGAAAAT
>JBEQAC010000117.1:0-9861 GCA_041640535.1 Bacillaceae bacterium | reverse complement strand
CATGCTGGTTTTGGTCCATTGTTACAGGAATTTAAATATCTTGACTACAATCAAACAAATGAGTTAGAGAAGGAAATGGATGACACTGTAGCAGCGATTATGTTAGAAGTGGTTCAAGGTGAAGGCGGAGTGGTTCCTGCCAAAGCTGAATTCTTAAAAAGGGCTGAGGAGCTTTGTAAGCAATATGGCGCTCTATTCATTATCGATGAGGTCCAAACTGGGATTGGTAGAACTGGAAAGCCTTTTGCATATCAACATTTTGATATCTCACCAGACATTATTACATCAGCAAAAGGGTTAGGAAGTGGCTTGCCAATTGGCGCAATGATTGGGAAGGAATATTTAAAATCAGCATTTGGACCAGGATCACACGGTTCAACCTTTGGTGGAAATCCTATCTCTCTTGCAGCTGCAAAAGCAACTTTAAATATCATTTTTAATGATGAATTTTTACAGCAAGTAACAGAAAAAGGTGAGTTTCTAAAAAGCGAACTCAAAAAAGAACTTTCTGAAATGACAAATGTAAATGAAGTTAGAGGTTTAGGTCTAATGATTGGAATTGAATGCAAGCATGATGTATCATTACTTATTGGAAGCTTGCGAGAGAATGGTTTACTTGTATTAAATGCTGGACCAAATGTAATAAGATTGCTACCACCTTTAAACATAGATCATAACGAGATTGCAAAAGCGGTCAAGTTAATCAAAGATACAGTACTTGAATCAAATCGTTTACATCCAGTATAAATTTTTTTACAACAGAATGAATAAAAATACCGAAAAGAAAATATTTATACGAGGTGTGGAAAATGAAGGGTTATTTATTCTTAGAAAATGGAGAGAAATTCGAAGGGAATTTAATGACTTCATCAATGAAAGAGACGTTTGAAGGTGAAGTTGTTTTTTATACAGGGATGACTGGTTACCAAGAGGTTTTAACAGATCCATCCTACAAAAACCAAATCGTGGTATTTACTTACCCATTAATCGGAAATTATGGAATAAATGAACATGATTTTGAAAGTAAGAAGCCACATGTGGCAGGTGTGATTTTATTAGAATGTAATCCAACAGCCTACCACTACGAATCTAAATATTCATTAAAGCAATATTTAGAGAAGTGGAATATTCCATTATTGTCACATGCTGATACAAGATCAATTGTAAAACAAATTCGTCATCACGGGACAATGCAAGGATATTTAGCCTATGATGATACAAACAAGATCGAAATGGTCGCGGAGAAATTTCCTGTTGCTGACGTTTCAACTAAAACCATCGTTTCCTATGGCACAGGTAAAACACATATTGTTTTAATGGATTTTGGCTGTAAGAAATCAATTGTTGAATCATTGGTAGAGCGTGGTTTTACTGTAACAGTTGTTCCTTATGACACTTCATATGAGAAAGTATTGGAGCTAAAGCCAGATGGAATTGTTTTATCAAATGGTCCTGGAGACCCGAAACAGTTACAGCCGCATTTAATAAAAATTAAAAAATTGTTAGAGAATTTCCCAACACTTGCTATTTGTTTAGGGCATCAGTTAGTTGCATTAGCACTTGGGGGAGATACAAAAAAATTAAGATTTGGACACCGTGGAGCAAATCAGCCTGTTTTGGATGTAGTAAAGAACAAAGTGTATATTACCTCACAAAATCATAGTTATGTGGTTGATGAAGAGAGTTTAAAAAATACTAGTTTAACTGTTCGATTTAAAAATGTTAATGACGGTTCGGTCGAAGGAATTGCTCATAAATCGTTACCAATTCTTTCTGTCCAATTTCATCCAGAAGCACATCCAGGCCCAATTGATAGTAGTTGGATCTTTGATGATTTTGCCGATAGCCTGTCCATTGTAAGGAGAGAAAAACAGTATGCCTAAAGATACATCTATCCAATCCATCCTTGTTATCGGCTCTGGCCCGATTGTCATCGGGCAGGCTGCTGAATTTGATTATTCAGGTACACAAGGATGTCGCGCACTTAAAGAAGAAGGTTATAAAGTCATCTTAGTAAATAACAATCCTGCAACCATCATGACCGATGAGGTAAATGCCGATATCGTTTATTTTGAGCCTTTAACGGTAAGTAGCGTTGAAAAAATCATTGCAAAGGAACGACCTGACGGAATGATTGGAACGTTAGGCGGTCAAACTGGACTAAACCTAGCGTTTCAGCTACATGAGGCAGGAGTATTGGATAAATATAATGTAAAGCTACTTGGTACGCCGATTGAGTCAATCAAAAAAGGTGAGGATCGAGAGGAATTTCGAGCTCTAATGATGGAATTATCAGAGCCTGTTCCAGAAAGTCAAATTGTTCATACCGTAGATGAAGCGGTTGAATTTGCGAATGAAGTAGGCTTTCCACTTATCATTCGTCCTGCTTACACACTTGGAGGTACAGGTGGAGGCATTGCCGATACGCTTGAGGAATTTAAGGAACTTGTAAAAGGTGGATTGGATGAGAGTCCAATCACCCAATGTCTCATTGAAAAAAGTATTGCTGGCTATAAGGAAGTAGAATATGAAGTGATGCGAGATCATAACGATACGTGTATTACGATTTGTAATATGGAAAATATTGATCCCGTTGGAATTCATACAGGGGATTCAATTGTTGTGGCCCCATCACAAACTTTAACAGATGTTGAATATCAGATGCTTAGAACAGCATCGATAAAAATCATTTCAGCACTAGGAATCATAGGTGGTTGTAATATTCAATTTGCCCTTGATCCGGTCAGTAAAAATTATTATTTGATTGAGGTAAATCCTCGTGTTAGTCGTTCTTCCGCCCTTGCTTCAAAAGCTACAGGCTATCCGATAGCCAAAATTGCAGCTAAATTAGCTGTTGGTTATACATTAGATGAGCTGTTAAATCCTGTTACGGGTGGAACTTACGCAAGCTTTGAACCAGCGCTCGATTATGTTGTCGTAAAGTTTCCAAGGTTTCCATTTGATAAGTTCCCTACTGTTGAAGATACGTTAGGAACTCAAATGAAAGCGACTGGAGAAGTAATGGCGATCGATACGAATTTAGAAAGAGCCATTCAAAAAGCGGTATCTTCTTTAGAAAGTGATAACATTGGAATTACCGTAAAGAAAATCTCTGCAAAATCTGATGAAGAGCTATTAGCACTGATGAAGAAAGGAAATGAAGGTCGCTTTTTTGCTATTATAGAATTATTAAGAAGAGGCCTTTCGATTGAAGAGCTTCACTTACTAACAAAAATGGACTTATTCTTCCTTCAGAGCTTTAAAACGATTGTTGATCTTGAAACACAAATTAAAAAGACAGCACTTGATGAGATAAGTGTAGATTTCATGAAAACGATAAAAGAAAAAGGCTTCTCTGATGGTTATCTTGCATTCTTATTAAATGTAACAGAATTTGAAGTACGTGAAAAAAGAAAGCAAATAGGTGTATTACCTAGCTACCGAATGGTTGATACATGTGCAGCAGAATTTGAATCACAAACTTCATATTTTTATTCAAGCTACTTTGGAAAAAGTGAAGTAGTGCCAACAACGAATGAGAAGGTTCTAATTGTCGGTTCTGGTCCGATACGAATTGGTCAAGGAATTGAATTTGACTACAGCTCAGTTCATGGAATTTTATCCCTTCAAGAAGAAGGCTATGAAACGCTATTAATCAATAATAATCCTGAAACAGTTAGTACCGACTTCGAAGTTGCAGACCGACTTTATTTTGAACCTCTTACGTTAGAGGATGTATTAAATGTAATAGAAGCTGAAAATGTAAGCAAAGTATTGGTTCAGTATGGCGGTCAAACAGCGATTAATCTTGCAAAAGACTTAGAAGCTGCGGGTGTTACGCTTCTAGGAATTAACAATGATGTGATTGATCAATTGGAAGATCGTGACCGTTTCTATAAATTGTTAGAGGAAATTGATGTTCCTCATTTGCCAGGAAAAATTGCATATAACGAAGAAGAACTAGTAATTATGGCCAACGAATTGGGCTTTCCGATTTTAATAAGACCATCTTATGTTATCGGAGGAAAAGGAATGGTGGTCATAAACCACGAGGGTGAGCTTGTTCAATTTATTAACAAGCAAATAGACATTGGATTCCCGATTTTACTTGATGCCTATGCACCTGGTAAGGAATTCGAAATTGATTTAGTGGCTGATGGCGATAAAATCCTTATTCCAACGATCGTCGAGCATGTTGAAAAAGCGGGTGTTCATTCAGGCGATAGCCATGCAATTTTACCAGCGGTTTCACTTTCTAACGTAGATAAAAAGGAAGTTGAAGAATTTGCTCGAAAAATCGTGAGTAAATTGCATTTTGTGGGATTAATGAATATTCAATTTGTTCAACATAAAGAAAAAATTTATGTATTAGAAGTAAATCCAAGAGCGAGCCGTACAGTACCGATTGTCAGCAAAGTAACAGGCATACCAATGGTTCAATTGGCTACAAAGCTTTTAATTGGAAATAAACTATCTGATGTTACTGCAACTTCTGGTTTATTGCCTGATCCACCGTTTTTTACAGTAAAATATCCAGTATTTTCAACCCACAAAATTGGTGGAGATCCACTTGTAGGGCCAGAAATGAAATCAACAGGTGAAGGAATCAGTATTGCTGATACAGTTGAAGAAGGTTTTACAAAAGTGTTTCATAGCTATTTGGAATCAAAACCTGCTGGCAAGGAAATATTTATTGATGTTGATGAATCAATGAATCCAGATGAGGTTGGTAAAATTGTTTCACTGGTTCAAAAAGCTAATTTAACACCTGTATTAAATGATGATATAAAAACATGGGTAAGAAGTGAGAAGGCATTAGCTTACTTTAGTTTCTCAGTAGATAAAGAATCAGAGAAGTCACGAGCATTGGCTTGTAAAAATAGAATTCAAGTATTTTCAAATACGGAAATGATCACCGTGTTTCTACAAGTGGTGAATCAACGTGAGTTTTCAGTTTGTTCGGTACAGGACTGGAAAAATAAAGATTTTTTAAAGAAAGAAGTGATGAGTTAATGTCAGCTGTAATTAAGAATGATCTAAGCATCAAGGGACAGGATGTTCTAACACTTGCTGATTTTTCAGAAGAACAGATTTTAGCAGTACTTGACCTTGCACTTGATTTAAAGAAAAAGCATGTAGCAGGTGAGCAAACAACGGTATTACAAGGTAAAACGTTAGCGATGATTTTTGAAAAACCATCTACTCGTACGCGTGTATCCTTTGAAGCTGGAATGCTCCAATTGGGAGGAAATGCGATCTTCTTAAATAGTAATGATTTACAGCTAGGAAGAGGAGAAACAATTGCTGACACGGCTCAAGTTTTATCAGAATATGTTGATGCAATTATGATCCGTACATTTGAACATGAAAAAATTGAAGAATTAGCAAAATATGCGTCAATTCCAGTAATTAATGGGTTGACTGAAGACTTTCATCCATGTCAAGCATTAGCAGACTTATTAACCATTTATGAAGTAAAGAATAAGCTAAAAGGGCTTAAACTTGTATATGTAGGCGATGGAAATAATGTTGCTCATTCACTAATGATTGCTGCAGCTAAGGTTGGAATGGATTGTACAATCGCATGTCCACCTAATTATGAACCGAAGGAACATATCGTGAAATTAGCACAAAACTTTGCTAAAGAAACAAATGCAAAGATCGAGGTTTCGCATAATCCAGCTGAAGCTGTAAAAGATGCGGATGTTATTTATACAGATGTATGGGCAAGCATGGGGCAAGAAAGCGAGCAACAAGAAAGATTGCAGGCATTCTTAGGCTACCAAGTAAACGCTGAGTTAGTGAGCGGTGCGAAACCAGATTATCACTTCTTACATTGCTTACCAGCACACCGTGGTGAAGAAGTGACTGAAGAAGTCATTGATGGACCAAACTCAGTGATCTTCCAACAAGCAGGAAATCGCATGCACGTACAAAAAGCACTACTACAAGCAATCCTAGCATAAAAAAGGTGCCAGACACCGCAATCGGGACAAAACATGTCCCAATAACGGTGCCTGGCACCAGAAGAGGGACGTGTTTTGTTAACGGGTTCCGTTAACTATCGCAAACATTAAAAATGTAATACAAAATGACCTTCAAATTGTATGGTAATTTGGAGGTCTATTTTTGTTGATATAAAGGGATTTTGATAATTATTTTGGGGGAATTTGTAGTGCAATTTGTATATTAAAAGGTGGGGGTATAATAGCCAGTGCACCGCAACAAAAAACACTTCATTTTTACTTGCAAATTAATATACAGAAAAATATTGTTTTTTTAAATATTAGGAAACTGTTATAACTGAATGTTGAGCTCCCAGTGGATGAAAATAAACGGTAAAATTCCGGCTAAATTGGGGAATACCCATATTTCCTTAAAAATAAGGGGAGTATTCCGTTTATATAATCCAAATCTTTGGATTTTTTCTTATTTAGAGCAGTTAATCGGAATATCTCCGCTTATTTCCGCTTCTTTAGCTTCCTCTATATACATTAGCAGGAAATTCTCCGCTTATTAATTCTCATACCTACATGAAATCGATACGGAGGAAGCGGAAATGGTTTGCAAACTTCTTAATAAGCAAGGTTCGTAATTCGCAATCCGAAGTATTAGCAATTAAAAGCAAAATAGCAAGGGTATAAACCCTTGCCACTTATAATGTTTATTTAATCTCTCTAGCCAGTTGTCCTACATTTTATAGTGCAAAAAAGATTACATTTTGGTTTGCATTTTCTGTGCAAATTGGCGTTTTGCGATAGGAAACGGAACCCGTTAGTGTTTTGTCCCTCTTTTTCTTTACCCAAATATGATAGCCAATGTACCTGCGATAAAACAGTAAAATGAAAAGTATTTTAAGTTTCCTCGTGCCATAATTCCCATAAACCATCTTAATGAATAGTAGGAAGCAACTAATGATCCAATAAATGCAACTGTATAAGGGATTATTAAGTTATTTAAATTAGGATCACCTAAAATGGCGGAGAAACTAAGGATCATACCACCAAAGCTAATCGGAATAAATAAAAGGAAAGAAAAGCGAAGAGCTGTTTCTTGCTTCATCCCTAATCCCATTGCAGCTACAATTGTAGCTCCGGAGCGACTTATTCCAGGGATAAGTGCAATGGCTTGAGCACAGCCGATAATAATCGCATCACGAAACGTTAATTGTGAATCATTCTTTCTGCCTCTGAGATTACGAATAAACCAAAGTGCGATTCCTGTAATAATCAATGTGACCCCAATCAGTTGTGTTCCTTCTTTGAAAATGCCAGCAATCACATCATCAAAAAGAACGCCAATAACTCCAGCAGGGATTGTTGCAAGAATCAGATATAGGATAAAACGAAAATCAGCTTTTGCCTTTTCCTCGCGGGTTTTTAGATAGCGGATACCGTTAAATGTTAATCGGCTTAAATCCTGACGATAAATTAATAAAACAGCAATTAAAGAAGCAGTATTAACAAAGAGCTCAAAGCTCATACCTTCAATATTAATTCCTAAAAAATGCTGGGCTAACACTAAATGACCACTTGACGAAATCGGGATGGGTTCAGTAAACCCTTGAAATAAGCCTAAAAACAAATATTTTAGTATTTCATATAATTTTTCCATGTGTTGTAGTTTTCCTCCACTTAGTTTAATTACACCATTTCATTTAACTATATAATCTAAGGTGTGTAAAGAATATTCGTCATGATTGTCCAACCATTATATATAAGTATTCCTTTGGTGCAAGGCTTATGAGGAAAAGCCTAAAATTTTTAGAGAAGGTGCTGATTCTGTTGATGAAACCTAAAAGAGAAGGGAATAGTAATTCATGATAAACTTCAAAAGGAGGGTTATTAATGGGGCAAAGTCATCAATTCAGATCAGGACAAAAAGCACCTAACAATGGAATATATGTAGAGATTGGAGATACTGGGGATCCTGTTCAAAATCCGAAAAGAATAAAATTAAAAGCAGGAGATCCATTTCCAGAAAATTCAAATCATGAACGCAAATGGTCATACCAAACAAAACCACGTGATAGTGATTGATAACTTCTATTCAAAGCAAAAAGACCCTTTCACAAGGGTCTTTCTATGTATGTTCATATTAGTGATGCTCTACAGGTTCGTTAGGTAATAATTCTCCAACTACAATGATAAGAACAGCTGCAACAATTCCAATGATGCTAGTTACACCGAAATCGAAAGCCCCACCTTGCATGGAAGTTATTACGTAGGACGCCATTGTTACTAACAAAAATGTCCAGAAAAAAGCCCAAAAATAACGCATATATCCTCACCTCTTTAAACACAGTTTCCCATATTATTAATCATATTTTATCACAATATTGATACAAGCTAAAGTTATTTTTTTCCCTACACTATTTTCCTGGTGATGTTTTAATTCACTTCTAAAAAACAAAACGAAAAAATAAAAATAATACTACATCAAGTTTTGACAAGTTATTGATGAATATAGGTATTCCCCCTTTCAGAATAAGTGATAAAACATACATTATATATTGAATAAATAATTCAAGAAAAAATGTATGAGAGGAGGAATGGGTATTGGAGTATATTCGTTTTTTCCAACTTGATGGAGAATGGTGTACGGTTCATGTACCATATAGACCAAGTGGCTTTGCTATCTTGATTTTAGGAGATAAAAATCATTTTGTTGATGAAAAAACAAGTTTTTGGATACAAAATACAGGAAGATCTCAAATACTCAGTTACCTTCTATCAGAGGGGTATACCATTTTTTACTCAAACTTGTATGGGAGAAATTGGGGAAATCATAAAGCTGTTTCTCTTGCTAAAAGACTCTATCATATCATGATGAAACAAGAGATTTTAAATGATAAAATTCATATTTTATCAGAAGGAATGGGCTCAATACTAGCTTTACATCTAATGAATGACTTATCATGTTCGATTCGTTCGATTGCAATGATGAATCCTTGTATTGATCTAAAACGTTTTATTGAAGATGAAAAAGAAAATAAGTTCTTTTACAAAAGACTAATACGTGACTTATGTTTTGCATATGAAATTCAATACCAACCGAACTATTCAAAAATAGTCGATTCTATACCAGAACTAAGCTTATCGAATACGAAACCGGTGGCCATTTGGCAGACAACAACAAACTCAACCTATAACCCGATGAGACATAGCAGATATTATGAAGAATATAGGAAAACAATAGAAAGTCCCATTTCCCTTAAGTATTATTTATCGGAAAAAAGGTTTGGAATTGGACCATCTATTTATAAATTTTATAAAGAGTATGAGAAAGAGCTGTAGAAGTCCCTAAGATATTTGTCAAAACTTAGGGACTATTATGTTGATTTGTTGCATAACATACAGTAAAACTAAGTAACTGGAGAGATGTATATGAAAAATGCAATCGTCATCGGAGCTTTAGGATTTATAGGATATCAGCTTTGTTGTCGTTTGCTAGAGGAAGAAGTAAATGTTTACGGAATGGACCACTGTCCAAGTGAAGATAGTTTAAATGAAGAAAAAATGATGCTTATAGGAAGGAACGCACATTTTCAGTTTATCGATATAAAAGATATACAAAGATTAGAACAGCAGAATTTAACAGGGATTGACGTTGTTATTTTTTCCTTATTTGATCCAAATGAAGTCATCTCAAAAGAAAATTATCACCAAACAAAAACAGATGTACGCGCTGCCTTCGAAAAAATTGTTTCATATTGTGAAGAAAAGAAAGTAAAACTTGTCCTACTATCCTCTTCCCAACTAGAGCAATATGAAAAAATAGAGGAGAAAGAAGCGTTATTAAACCTTGATCTCTTGTTGTCGTTAGAAACATGTGTTCAAACACATGATAAAACAGAGTTGG
>JBEQAC010000116.1:0-10025 GCA_041640535.1 Bacillaceae bacterium | reverse complement strand
GAGAATATTATCAGCTTCGAAGCAAAGTTAAAAGAAAATAAAGGTAATAAAGATACATTAGAGCAGGCGAAAAAATTAGGATTCTCTGATTATGCGATTGCGTTACTATGGGAGATGACAGAAGAAGAAATCTATCAACTTCGTAAGAACGAAAACATCATCCCTGTTTACAAAATGGTCGATACTTGTGCAGCGGAGTTTGAATCATCAACCGCTTATTTCTATGGCACATACGAAGAAGAAAATGAATCGATTGTTACTGATCGTAAAAGTGTAATTGTTTTAGGATCAGGTCCAATCCGTATTGGTCAAGGAATCGAGTTTGATTATGCGACAGTTCACTCTGTTTGGGCGATTAAAGAAGCGGGTTATGAAGCAATTATTATTAATAACAATCCAGAAACAGTTTCGACTGATTTTAGTATCTCAGACAAGCTTTATTTCGAACCATTAACTCTTGAAGATGTTATGCATATTGTTGAGCTAGAAAAACCAGTAGGAGTGGTTGTCCAATTCGGTGGTCAAACTGCCATCAATCTTGCTGAGGGGCTTGCTGCAAGAGGAGTCAAAATTCTAGGAACCTCTTTAGAAGATATGGATCGTGCGGAAAATCGTGATAAATTCGAACAGACGATCAATGAACTTGGAGTACCACAACCGAAAGGGAAAACTGCGACCTCCGTAGATCAAGCAGTTTTAATTGCTGAATCTATTGGTTATCCAGTATTAGTCCGTCCTTCTTATGTACTTGGTGGAAGAGCGATGGAAATTGTTTATAAAACAGAAGAATTGTTACATTATATGGAAAATGCGGTAAAGGTAAATCCGCAGCATCCAGTATTAATTGACCGTTACCTAACTGGGAAAGAAATAGAAGTGGATGCAATCTCTGATGGTGAGACTGTCTTTATTCCGGGAATCATGGAGCACATTGAACGTGCAGGTGTCCATTCTGGAGATTCAATTGCTGTTTATCCACCACAAAGTTTATCAGATGATGTTAAACAGCAAATTATCAAGCATACAATTTCACTTGCAAAAGGCTTAAAGATTATAGGGTTATTAAATATTCAATTTGTAATTTCTAAAGAAGTGGTTTATGTACTAGAAGTAAATCCACGTTCAAGTAGAACAGTTCCTTTCTTAAGTAAAATTACAGGTGTCCCAATGGCAAATATCGCCACAAAAGTTATTATGGGAACATCTTTAAAAGAACTTGGTTATGAGACTGGATTACATCCTGAAAGTAGTGGTGTATATGTAAAAGTTCCAGTCTTCTCATTTGCGAAGTTAAGAAGAGTAGACATCTCACTTGGACCAGAAATGAAGTCCACAGGTGAAGTGATGGGGAAAGATACTACACTTGAAAAAGCATTATACAAAGGTCTTGTTGCAGCAGGAACAAAAATTTCTACTCATGGATCAGTCTTAATGACCATTGCTGATAAAGATAAGGAAGAAGCGTTGGATATTGCTCGTAGATTCTACGCGATTGGTTACAATATCTTAGCTACAAGTGGTACAGCCAGTATGATTTCTAAAGCAAATATCCCAGTAACAGTTGTTAACAAAATTGGATCTGAGGAAAAGAATTTAATTGATGTGATTCGCCAAGGTGAAGCCCAATTTGTGATTAATACACTTACAAGAGGGAAACAGCCACTACGTGATGGTTTTAGAATTCGTCGTGAATCAGTAGAAAATGGAGTTGCTTGCTTAACATCATTGGACACAGCTAAAGCAATCCTTGGTGTATTAGAATCAATGACATTTTCTAGCGAAGCAATGCCTAAATTCGTTACAACTCGTGAGGTGACTTTTTCTTGATCAAAAAAGAACTGATGAGAGTTATATCTCAACAATCAATCGCAGAAAACATCTTTGAATTAACATTACAAGGTGATTTAGTTCAAGAAATCAAGGAGCCTGGTCAATTTGTCCATTTAAAAGTGACAAGTAGTACAGATCCATTGTTAAGAAGGCCAATAAGTATTGCAAATATCGATAAACGTGAAAATCAATTTACAATGATTTATCGAAGTGAAGGACTCGGAACTCGAGTCCTTTCAGAAAAAAGACCGGGAGAAACAGTAGATGTTTTAGGGCCATTAGGAAATGGCTTTCCATTAGATGCTGTTTCAGAAGGACAGACAGCTCTTCTTGTTGGTGGAGGGATTGGTGTTCCACCTCTCTATGAGCTCTCACAGCAATTAGTTGATAAAGGAGTGAAAGTCATCCATGTACTTGGCTTTCAATCTCTATCAGCAGTTTTTTATCAAGAGAAGTTTTCCTTACTTGGTGACACGTATATTGCGACAGTAGATGGAAGTTATGGTGAAAAAGGTTTTGTAACGGATGTTATTAAAAAGTATGGTCTTTCATTTGACACCTTATATTCGTGTGGTCCTACACCAATGTTAAGAGCAATCGAATCAGAGTATGCTGACAAAAATGTATATATATCACTAGAAGAACGAATGGGCTGTGGTGTTGGTGCATGCTTTGCATGTGTATGTCATACAGCAGCTGATCCAACTGGATTTTCATATAAAAAAGTTTGTAGTGATGGACCAGTGTTTAAGGTAGGGGAGGTCGTACTGTGAGTAGATTAGAAATTCAATTACCAGGTTTACATCTAAAAAATCCAATCATGCCAGCGTCTGGTTGCTTTGGTTTTGGAAAAGAATATGCACAGTTTTATGACTTAAGCCTACTTGGAGCCATCATGATAAAGGCGACAACAGCAGAGCCAAGGTTTGGGAACCCTACACCAAGAGTTGCAGAAACGACATCAGGAATGCTAAATGCGATTGGATTGCAGAATCCTGGACTTGAAAAGGTCCTAGAAAATGAACTACCTTGGTTAAGTCAGTATGATGTTCCCATTATTGCAAATGTAGCGGGATCTCAAGTTGAAGATTATGTACATGTTGCAAGGGAGATTTCAAAGGCTCCGAATGTTCATGCATTAGAATTAAATATCTCATGTCCGAATGTCAAAACAGGGGGAATAGCCTTCGGTACAATTCCAGAGGTAGCTGCTGAGTTAACGAAAAAGGTTAAAGATGTATCTGAAGTACCTGTTTATGTGAAGTTATCTCCTAATGTAGCCAATATTGTTGATATGGCAAAAGCAATTGAACAAGCTGGAGCAGATGGTTTAACGATGATTAACACATTAATTGGAATGAGAATTGATTTAAAAACGGGCAGACCTGTTTTAGCAAATAGAACAGGTGGACTTTCTGGGCCTGCAATAAAACCTGTTGCCATCCGAATGATTTATGAAGTAAGTCAAGCAGTGTCAATTCCAATCATTGGTATGGGTGGAGTGCAATCCGCAGAAGATGTACTTGAATATTTCTTTGCTGGTGCTAGTGCTGTAGCTGTGGGAACGGCAAATTTTGTGGATCCTTTTGTTTGCCCAACAATCATTGATGAATTACCTCAATTACTTGATGAACTAGGAATCGACCATATTTCGGAATGTATCGGAAGGAGTTGGGGGAAAAATGCAAAGACCGTTAATTATAGCTCTTGATTTTCCAGGTTTAAATGAAGTGGATGGATTTTTAGCTAATTTTAAGAATGAATCACTATATGTCAAGGTTGGAATGGAACTTTTTTATCAAGAAGGACCAGCAATCATTCATGCTTTAAAAGAGCAAGGTCATTCAATTTTTCTCGATTTAAAGCTTCATGATATACCAAATACGGTTAAGTCAGCTATGAAGGGTCTTGCTAGATTAGGGGTTGATTTAACAAATGTACACTGTGCTGGTGGTACTTATATGATGGAAGCTGCCTTGGAAGGATTAGACCAAGGGACTCCGAGTGGCATGAAACGACCTAGTCTAATCGGTGTTACACAGTTAACAAGTACGTCGGAAGAGCTGATGAATGAACAGCTATTAATTGAACGCCCATTAAATGATGTGGTGGTCCATTACGCTACATTAGCGAAGCAAAGTGGGTTAGAAGGAGTGGTTTGCTCTTCACTTGAGGTTCCATTGATTAGGGAATCTCTAGGGCAGGAGTTTATGACGGTCACACCAGGGATTCGTCTTGCTAATGATGAAAAAGGAGACCAAACGCGAATTGTAACGCCAGAACAAGCAAGAGAGCTAGGTGCTACAGGAATAGTCGTGGGGAGAAGTATTACGAAAGCTATGAATCCATTAAGTACTTATCTTGAAATTAAAAAGAGCTGGGAAGGAGCAGGAGCATGAATAAATTAATAGCAAGTCATTTACTAGAAATAGGCGCAGTTTTCTTAAAGCCAAATGATCCCTTTACATGGTCATCTGGCATAAAATCTCCTATCTATTGTGATAATCGACTAACACTTTCTTTTCCTACTGTAAGAAAAGACATTGCTAGTGGTTTATCAAAATTAATAAAAGACCATTTTCCTGAAACAGAAGTTGTCGCAGGTACAGCAACTGCTGGTATCCCGCATGCAGCTTGGGTAAGTGATATATTAGATTTACCAATGTGCTATGTTCGTAGTAAGGCAAAAGAGCACGGAAAAGGAAACCAAATTGAAGGAAAAGTTCTAGACGGTCAAAAGGTTGTGGTAGTTGAGGATTTAATCTCAACAGGTGGAAGTGTAATCACAGCAGTAAAGGCGTTGAAAGAAGCAGGATGTGAGGTTCTAGGGGTTGTCGCTATTTTCTCTTATCAACTTGATGCAGGTAATAAAAGATTAGCAGAAGAGGACATCAAGGCAGTCTCATTAAGTGACTATACTTCATTAGTTGAAGTAGCATTAGAGAAAAATGTTATTGCATCAGATGATTTAGAAAAGCTTGAAAGTTTTAGAGCAAATCCGACTGAATGGTTAACTGAAAAAAATAGTAAATAAGTGGAAAACAGGAGCGGACAATACCACTCCTGTTTTTTATTTTCTCATTTTTATAACTGAATCTTCATTTGGCGTGACATACACGGTTTGCTGATGGTCATATATGACAAAGCCAGGTTTTGATCCACTTGGTTTTTTCACGTGACGAATCAGCGTATAATCTACAGGCACTGATGATGAATGTTTTGCTTTACTGAAGTAGGCGGCTAAATTAGCTGCTTCCATGATCGTCTCATTGGAAGGATTTTTACTTCGTATGACAACATGAGATCCTGGTATATCTTTGGTATGCATCCAAATTTCGTCTCTGCTTGCAACTTTGTTTGTTAAATATTCATTTTGCTTATTGTTTTTCCCTACCAATATTTCAGTACCATCAATAGAAATATAAGTTTCTAGCACTGGCTTCGTGTTTTTTTGCTTTTTATTATGTTTTGTTTGGCGACTTCGCAAATACCCTTCTTCAATTAGCTCTTCTCGTATTTCTTGGATATCCTTCGGTGAGGCTGATTCTATCTGTTGATAGAGCGTTTCAAAATAGATTTGCTCTTCCTCTGTTTTTTCTATTTGCTCTTCAACGATTGAGATTGAACTTTTAGCTTTTTGGTATTTTTGAAAGTATTGTTGAGCATTTTCAGAAGGTGTTTTTAACGGATTTAAAGGAATGGTGATCATCTCTTGTTCTTCCGTGTAATAGTTGACCACCTGAACTTCCTTGTCTCCCCTAGATATAGCATACATATTAGCAGTAACAAGTTCCCCAAATAGGCGATAGCGGTCCGCTTTTTCAGCGTCCTCAAGTGTATTCTGAAGTTTTTTAATTTTCTTTTTGTTTTTATTAATTTCATTAACAATAAATCGCTCTAGGTCATTTCCTTGTTGCTTAACTCGATCTCGTTCTGCTTTTCCATAATAAAAGCGATCAAGCATTTCACTTATTGTGGAAAATATTTTCCTTTCGCCCTCTAGGTGGGTTAAATCAAGGATATAAAAATGCTCTTTATTGCCGTGCGATATAATCATAGGTTTAAAGGCTTTAGACCTTAATTCATTCATGATTGTAGTAAACGATTGAGGGAGGGTTCCTCTGTTTACTAATCCGGTTCGAAAGATAATTTCGCGAGCAAAGAGGGGTGAAATCCCTTCAAATATTGATACAATTTGTTCATTAACCTTACCTGCATTAAAGTTGATTTTTTTAAGAACAGTTTCTTCGTCTACATAAAAAGGATCAAGCTTTCCTTGTTCCGGTGGGGTTACATAAACTTGTCCAGGTAAAACAGATCTATGTCTGTTAATCGCAGGTGAGACATGCTTTATACTATCTATTATTACTTGTTTGTCTTTATCAAGGAGTATGATATTGCTATGGCGTCCCATGATTTCAATGATCAGTTGTTTATAGGAAATATCTCCAATTTCATTCCGACTTTTCACTGTAAAAACAATAACCCGATCTAATCCCATTTGATTAATTTCTTCAATAATACTTCCTTCTAAATGCTTTCGTAATAACATGCAAAACATCGGTGGTTCACTAGGATTTTCATAGTTTTCTTGGGTTAAATGGATTCTTGCATAGCTTGGATGAGCGGAAATAAATAGTTTATGATTTTTTCCATTTGCTCGAATTTGAATTATCAGCTCATTTTTATATGGTTGATGTATTTTAGAAATTCTGCCAGATTGTAATGCTGTTTTTAGTTCTTCTGTTACAGCATGTGTAAAAATGCCATCAAAGGCCATGAGTTAAGCACCCTTTTCTTTTTTCAATTAAATAGGACAAGTCCTCCCCTAAAAAGTATAGCATTTTTTTGGACGAGTCTGAATAAGCTTTCAATGAACATTGAAATTATTTGTCTTCTTTTTGTTTTTTTAAGTGGGTTTTCCATTTAATTTTTAACAAAACAATTAGGTGATAACATTGATTGCGAGGAGTGTGTGGGGGAAAGATGAATTGGTATCAGATGGAAACTGATGAAGTCGAACGAACAATCAATACCGATTATCAAAATGGACTATCGGATAAAGAAGCGAAAGTTAGGCAGAAGCAATATGGCTTTAATGAGCTAAAAGAAGCTGAACGTCCTTCGGCAATATTGCAATTCCTAGAACAATTTAAGGACTTTATGGTGGTTGTATTATTAGCCGCAACTCTTATTTCTGGATTATTAGGAGAATATATTGATGCCATTGCTATTATCGCAATTGTGTTAATAAATGGTTTCCTAGGCTTTTTCCAGGAGAGAAAGGCTGAGAAATCATTAAATGCATTAAAGGAGCTTTCCGCACCACAGGTTATTGTACTCCGAGAACAACAATGGATTAAAGTTCCTTCAAAGGAACTTGTAGTTGGGGATATAATAAAATTTTCTAGCGGAGATCGAATAGGTGCTGATATTCGGATCATAGAGGGTAAAAGTCTTGAAATTGAAGAGTCAGCTTTGACAGGAGAATCACTCCCAGTAGCAAAAGTAGTAAGCCGGATCCCAAATGAAAACATTTCTTTAGGTGATCAAGAAAACATGGCCTTTATGGGAACGATGGTGACAAGAGGAAGTGGAACGGGAGTTGTTGTTGGAACTGGGATGAATACTGCGATGGGACAAATTGCTGATTTACTTCAATCAGCAGAGACAATGACAACCCCATTGCAGAGAAGACTCGAACAACTAGGTAAAATTTTAATTATCGTTGCTTTATTTCTTACTGTTCTTGTTGTCGTTATCGGAGTTCTTCAAGGACAAGATTTGTACAATATGTTTTTAGCAGGTGTTTCGTTGGCTGTTGCGGCCATTCCTGAGGGTCTGCCTGCTATAGTAACAGTTGCATTATCATTAGGCGTACAACGAATGATCAAGAAAAAGTCAATCGTAAGAAAATTACCTGCTGTTGAAACTTTAGGGTGTGCGTCAGTAATTTGTTCAGATAAAACAGGAACGATGACTCAAAATAAAATGACAGTTACTCATATGTGGTCTGGGGGAACTACGTGGACAGTTAGTGGAACAGGATATGATCCAACCGGGACATTTTTTTTAGGCGAAAAAGAAATGGATCCAAAGAAAACGAAATCACTGCAACAGCTATTAACCTTTGGTTCACTATGTAATAATGCAGAAATCTTTATGAAAGACAATGAGTACATGATTGATGGTGACCCTACTGAAGGTGCAATGCTTGTAGCAGGCTTAAAGGCTGGACTTAGTAAGGATCAACTATTAAAGCAGTTTACGATTCTTCAAGAATTTCCATTTGACTCAGCCAGAAAAATGATGAGTATCGTTGTTAAAGACGGAGCAGGAAAAAGATATGTGATTACAAAAGGTGCTCCAGATGTGCTCTTAAATATTAGTGAATCCATCCTATGGGAAAATAAACAGCAATACTTATCTGGAAAATATCAAACAGAAGTTCAAAAATCAATTGAAGACTTAGCTTCACAGGCACTTAGGACGATTGCAGTAGCGTATAGACCGCTTAACAGCAATCAAAACATTCCAAATGAGAGAGAAGCTGAAAAGGATTTAATCTTTATTGGGTTACAAGGGATGATTGATCCTCCACGTCCTGAAGTAAAGGAGGCTGTCAGAGAATGTAAAGAAGCAGGAATTAAGACAGTGATGATTACTGGAGACCATCTTATAACAGCTAAAGCTATTGCAACGCAATTAGGCATCCTACCTTTTGGAGGAAAGGTACTAGATGGTAATGCACTATCAGCCATGTCTGTTGAGGAGCTAGAGGATATCGTTGAAGATGTATATGTGTTTGCTCGGGTTTCACCAGAACATAAATTAAAAATTGTGAAAGCATTACAGAAAAAAGGACATATTGTTGCAATGACTGGTGATGGGGTAAACGACGCACCTGCCATAAAAGCATCTGATATTGGTATTGCAATGGGAATTACGGGTACAGATGTTGCCAAAGAAGCATCTTCCTTAGTTTTACTTGATGATAACTTTGCTACAATTAAATCAGCCATAAAAGAAGGTAGAAATATTTATGAAAATATCCGAAAATTCATTCGTTATTTATTAGCTTCCAATGTTGGCGAGATTTTAGTTATGTTATTTGCCATGTTAATAGGACTACCACTTCCACTAGTACCAATTCAAATTCTTTGGGTAAATCTTGTAACTGATGGACTCCCAGCCATGGCATTAGGTCTAGATCAAGCAGAAGAGAATGTCATGAAAAGAAAGCCGAGAAGCCCTAGGGAAGGAGTATTTGCTCGTGGGTTAGGTTGGAAAGTTATTAGCCGAGGATTTTTAATAGGGATAGCAACTCTTATTGCATTTATGGTTGTATACTATCGCGACCCAAGTAATTTAGGATATGCCCAAACAATTGCTTTTGCAACACTTGTTTTAGCACAGCTTATCCATGTATTTGATTGCCGAAGTGAAAGATCTATTTTTCATCGTAATCCGTTCCAAAACATGTATCTTGTCTGGGCAGTTATTTCATCCTTGTTATTAATGCTTGTCGTTATATACTATCCACCACTTCAACCAATCTTCCATACGTATGCAATTGAGGCAAGAGATTGGTTATTAATTATTGGGATGTCTGCTCTTCCAACTTTTTTACTTGCAGGATCTCTATTAACAAGAAAACAAAAATAAAATATGTTATAATGCAAAAGGTAATAGAACCCTGTCTATTGCCTTTTTCCTTTCCTTTTTACCAGAGTATGAGATACAATGAATCAATGATAGTATAGATTACATTGGATGTGATAAATATGATTAAAAGCATGACTGGTTTTGGTAGGGCTACAAAAAGCGATGCAAAGCTTAATTGTGTAGTTGAAGTGAAATCAGTAAACCACCGCTTTTGTGAAATACAGGTAAGAATGCCTAGACAATTGCTCGTCTTTGAAGATAAAATAAAAAAGGCAATTAATCAATATGTCCACCGTGGGAGAGTGGAACTGTATATATCAGTTGAAGGTGAAGATATTGTTAAACGAAAATTAAAAATTGATTGGGACTTAATGGATCAGTATTACCAAAATCTACTACATGCAAAAAAAAGGTACAGCCTTGAAGAAAATATTACTCTTCAACAGTTATTTGAACCTGAGGATCTTTCATCCATTATTGAAGAAGATACAAAAAATGAGCATCTAGAAACCTTAATCATAGATACAGTA
>JBEQAC010000115.1:0-10133 GCA_041640535.1 Bacillaceae bacterium | reverse complement strand
GATAGCTGAACCTCATTTCTATATGTATCTTGAAAAACAATCATTACGAATCAAACTCCATTTTTGTCATTTTTCTTATTTTAACACAAGTGTTCATCTTTATTGAAACTTTGCCTACAACGAAAAAAGGATCTCAGGATATTAACACTCTGAGATCCAACTTGCCCTATTATCCATTTAATTCTCCATCATTTCCAATTGAAGTAATTAATCCAATCGATTTTATATGTTCTCTTGCATCTTCATCGCCTAATTCATAAAGCATTTTATAGACTTGTTTCATCGTCTCATCAACAGCATCATTCTGAGGATCGTGGTGATATTGGACATAAGGGACATGGGCTCTGAAAAATCCTTGCCAATCTGAGGAATAGATTTGTTCAAAGTATTCTCTTAATTGAATAATTTCATCATCCGTTGCTTCGATTTTATAATCCCAGGGAGATGCTGTTTCTACTTGAGATATTTCTCCATTTGCAATGGAAACATAGTACGTATGCTTTCCTTGTTGTTCCATCAGCTAAAATCACTCCTAGTATTTGGTCCTGTTCCACTAGTACATTCATGTCTTATTATCAACAATGTTATCTTTATCATTTACCTTCTATACAAGAAAATATTCACTTTTGGTCTTCGTTTTGCTGATCATCTTTACTCTCAATTTGTTCATCAGAAACACGGTCTTTTAGTAATTCTATATACCTTTTTAATATAGGTGGAATAGGTAATCCAACTCGACTTGCATTTTCGATTATGGAGATAATTTCGTTAACAGCATAAAATAGAATGGCCCAGTTTCTTACAAGATGATGATTTCCTAAAAGGGTATCAATGAAGTGGGCAACTGCGACAATAAAGAAAATCAATATCTTTTGAGCAATCCCCTTAAAACCAACTTGACTTGAAAGTCGTCCTTCGGTTCCTGCAGCAATAACACCAGATATATAGTCAATCACAACTAAGGCTAATAAAATATGAATAAGTGTATCCCATCCTCCTAAAAGAAAAGTTATGAAAGAACCACCTAAAGATAGGAGGGAAATGAAGAGTAAATTATACTTTTGAATCATATTCAAAATCCTCTCATAAAAAATTGATATTGTCAGTAGTAATTAGTCTATGATGAATATATCTATTTTGTTATAGGACAAACACCTTTTCTCGCATCTTTTCCTAGAGTTTCGCTATACTAAGAGAGAAGGGTGTGATAAGGATGAAACTAATTGATGAACTGTATGAAATGTATCGACATAAATTAACCGGTGATGAAGAGGATGCAGATATTCTTGCTTTTTCTGTACTAGAGCAATTAGACCGTGAAGACCTACTCCAACTGATTGAAGAATTGTCTGATCAAGAGCTATATAATTTAGTTGGTTTTTATATGATTGAAAACTTAAAAGCGAAGATGGCAAGAGAGGGAATTGGTGAATCTAAGATGTTGACGATTGACCAATTGAGAAATCTTCATTAAAAAAACAAAAGAGAATAAGCCAAGGCTTATCCTCCTACGATTTATGTTAACTTTTGAATAATAGAAAGTGCTTCATCAATTTGTTGGGTTGATACATCATAGTGCGTGGTAAACCTTACTGTCGTTGGTCCAAATGGCACAGCTAGAATTCCGTTTTCCGCTAATGTTTCTACATATTGCTGTGCTGTAATTCCTTTTTTAGCTACATCGACTAAAACTATATTTGTATCAACTTGATTAATGACTTCTAGATGACTCATGTTCTTTAACCCTGTTGTTAATCTTTGTGCGTTCTCATGATCTTCTGCAAGGCGGTCTACCATGGTCGTTAGCGCAACTAAGCCAGGTGCAGCAATAACACCTACTTGTCTAAGTCCTCCACCTAATCGCTTTCTCCATTTTCTTGCTTTATTAATAAAATTTTTATCTCCTGCAATAATAGATCCAACAGGTGCACCTAGCCCTTTTGATAAACAGACTTGTACTGTAGTCGTATATTTAGTGAATTCAGAAAGTGAGTGCTTGTGAGCAACGGCTGCATTAAACAATCTTGCTCCATCCAAATGGACGGGAATATGATGAGTTTTTGCCACATCATAAATTTTACTCATATTCTCAATTGAAACAACTGCACCACCAGCACGGTTATGAGTATTTTCAAGACAAATTAACCCGGTTTCCGGAACATGAATGTCTTCTCCTCGAATAGCTAAGGCAACCTCCTCAGGATTCATTTCACCTCTTATCCCATGAATCGTTCTAGTCTGAACTCCAGCAAAAGCGGAAATCGCTCCTCCCTCATAATAAAAAATATGAGAATCCGCCTCTAACAACACCTCGTTTCCAGGAACACAATGTGTAAGAACCGCTATTTGATTTCCTTGAGTACCACTTGTTACAAAAAGTGCAGCTTCCTTGCCTAGCATCTCAGCTGCTACTTCTTCTAGCTTTATGACCGTTGGGTCTTCTTGATAAACATCATCCCCAACCTCGGCTTCATATGCCGCTCGCCTCATTTCTTCTGTTGGTTTTGTTACTGTATCGCTTCTTAAATCAATCATTTATTTCATCGCCTTTATATAGTTTTTATGATTTTGTTATTATAATGGAAATTATCATTTCTTTCTATTAATAAAAATTTAAAGGTCCTCTACTCCTTATCGTAGAGGACCTTGTTATTATTTACCAAGGAATGATTTTAACATCCAAATATGTTTCTCTAAGCTTTGATGAATCGCTAGTAGCATATCACCAGTTGTTTCATCATCTACTTCACCAGCAAGAGTCATTCCTTCTTTTACTTCTCCTGTAATTACACTAAAATCATTAATGAGGCTTTGTACCATTTCTTCTGCTGACTCGTGGCCACTTGCTTCTTCAATTGAAGATAACTCCAAGATTTCCTTCATCGTTGCAACAGGTTGTCCCTCTAAGGCTAGCAAACGCTCTGCTAATTCATCAATATGTGTGGACGCCTCTGTGTAAAACTCCTCAAATTTTGAGTGTAATGTAAAAAACTGTGGTCCTTTTACAAACCAATGATAATTATGTAACTTGATAAAAAGTACACTCCAATTGGCAATTTGCTTATTCACAACACCTGTTAATCGTTCTGGCATCTTAATCTCCTCCTTTAATTTTACCTTTCCCCTTTTTTAGGATACCAAAACAATAATTTTTTACGATATTAAAACTAAAAGAGTCGATTATTTGTAATAATTTGCATCTACTATTATATTGAAGATAGAAGTGTAGGAGGGGATTATATGTTCAAAATTCTAATCATTACGATTATTATTATTGCGGTTGTACTTATACTCTCATTGGTAACAACATCGAAGGCCTATGATTATAAACATACGGTTGATCCACTTGAAGAAGATGATCAAAATGAACAGATTAAACTTGAAAGAAGAAGTGAAAAACATGGAGAATAAACAATTACAAGGCTTAAGTGAAGATTGGCTAATTGAGGCAACCATTGATGATATTCAAGCTAAATTAGAAACTGGTGAACTAACATCTAAAGAACTTGTCCTCATGTATCTAAATCGTATAGGTCGCTACGATAAGTCTGGGTCAGAGATTAACTCCATTATCGAAGTTAATCCAGAGGCCTTACATATTGCAGCAGCTCTAGATGTTGAACGGAAAGAAAAGGGCAAGCGCGGTCCACTCCATGGTATCCCTGTCTTGATTAAAGACAATATTGATACTCATGATAAAATGCATACTTCAGCTGGCTCACTAGCACTTGCAAATTCGGTTGCATTAAAAGATTCCTTTGTGGCTAGATTACTGCGTGAAGCTGGGGCGATTATTCTTGGAAAAACGAACATGACAGAATGGGCCAATTTTATGACCATCGGTATGCCAAGTGGGTATAGCTCTAGAGGTGGACAAGTGCTAAATCCATACGGTCCTGGGAAATTTGATGTTGGTGGTTCTAGTGCTGGATCAGGTGCAGCGATTGCGGCAAACCTTGCAGCAGTAGCTGTTGGTACTGAAACTTCAGGTTCGATCTTAAGTCCAGCTAGTCAAAATTCCCTTGTTGGTATTAAACCAACCGTCGGCTTGGTTAGTCGAAGTGGGATTATCCCAATTGCCCATAGTCAGGATACAGCCGGGCCTATGTCGCGAACAGTTAAAGACGCTTCCATACTGTTAAATGTTTTAGCTGCACAGGATACAAATGACCCAATCACATTAACAAGTGGTAAGTTAGTAAATACGGACTTTACACAGTTTTTAGAATTAAATGGATTAAAAGGAGCACGAATTGGAATTGCCCGAAAGACGTACTTTGATTATTTAAATTCTGAAAAACTTGAAGTAATGGAACGAGCAATCGATAAGCTTAAAGAATTAGGTGCAATCATTGTTGATGATGTAGAGATCCCATCAACTGGAGAAGAATGGAGCTACGACGTTCTCACTTATGAATTTAAAACAGATTTAAACGCGTATCTAAATCAGTTAGACCCTACTATTCCAATTCGTTCATTAAAGGATGTCATAGAATTTAACAATCAACATCCTGAAAAAACCTTAAAGTATGATCAGAAGCTTTTAATCGAATCTGAGGAAACAAGCGGAACGTTAACAGAAAATAAATATCTCCAATCACTGGAGAGAGATATTTATTTATCAACTGAAAAAGGCATTGATCATACGTTAAAAGAACACGAGTTAGATGCAATTGTATTTCCAAATAATTTCGGAGCTGGAATACCAGCTAAAGCCGGTTATCCTTCCATCACAGTTCCAGCTGGATACTCCCCTGAAGGTGAGCCTATAGGGATAACCTTCACAGGAACTGCTTACAGTGAACCGACTTTAATTAAACTCGCATATTCCTTTGAACAAGCGACGAAACACAGAGTTCCACCAACATTATAAGTCTAATTAGCAAAAGGCTGTCCTAAATCTTAAGGACAGCCTTTATGTTTAATAGTATTCATAAATATACGGTTGAGATGGTTGATCAATTACTTCTAACTCCTTGATGTGAAGATATGGAAGCTCCCAATCATTGTATGTCGTTTTTGAAATGACCCCAGTTACTTTTACCCATTGGTCATTTTCTAATCCTTTGACCATGTCACCTGTTGATAGTGTCCCATACACAGACGCATCAGCCACACAACACGAAAGCCCAAACCTGGCTATAACAATTTGATTATCAGTAAAGTCTAACTCTCGATAAACAAATCCTACGATTTCCAACTCTTTTCCGATAAATTTATCAACATTCGAATCAATAATATTCATGATTGGAATATATTTATCATCTTCAACGATAATCTTACTCATCGTTAGCAGTTCTTGCTCAAGCTGTTCATAGTATCCTTCAGGTGGATCTTGTAATTCAAACCCTTCTGGATGCTGCAAGGGAATATCGAGCCCATCCCCTTCAACCTCATCATCCATTTTATCTAAATATCCTTCAGGGTCATTTAAATATTCCTCTGCACGAGATGTATTACTTTCTTGAATCGCCCGTGCTTCCTCCGGATTTGGTGGCTTCGTATAGAGCCCTTGCCCATATTTTATCCCTCTTTTAGCAATAATGGAACTATCTAAAACTGTATCAGAGAACATAAATCCTGTTACAACAGGAATAATGAAAATGGAATAAATCAAGATGGATTGTAAAGAGGATCCTTCTTGATTATGACTAAATCCGCAATTACAATATACTTCCTCTGGATTTTTTGACCCACTTCTCCATATTTGAACAACCCCCATAAATAAGAATGTTCCCGTTGCAAAATAGATAAACGGCATCATCCTTGGTGCAATGAAGTTTGTTATATCTCCAGTAACAATTAACTTAAAAAGCAACATGGTAAAGCCAATTAATATAATTCCTCTTATATAAATATGGAATCCATAATCGCGCTCGGCTTGCATGTAGAATACCTCCCTTCATTAAAACAACATAAACTGTTGGTATAAAAGCACAGCAAGAAAGACAACAATTGTGACAACAATCATAAAAACAATCACGAATCTGGCTTTAAAATAAGCAAATAGCATAATCGTATTTTTCAGATCAAGCATTGGTCCGTATACTAAAAATGCGATGATGGACCCTGCAGTAAATGTCCCTCCAAAAGAAGCAGCAACAAACGCATCAGCTTCTGAGCACAGAGAAAGAACATAGGCAAATGCCATCATGACCATTGGAGATGTAATCTCGTTTGAACCAATTGTTTGTAGTACACTTCTATCAAGGAAGGTTTGAAATAAACTAGCGATAAACGCACCAAGGATCAAGTACTTCCCCATTTCAAAAAACTCATCACTTGCATGATATAAAGTAGCCTTCCATTTATTGACATTCACTAGTGGTGTCTCTTCTCGCGTTCTCCCTACTAACTCTTCTTTTGTCCATCTTAACTGATCACGATTTTTAAACACTAAATAAAGAAGAAAACCAATGATGATTGATAAAACAAAAGCTAGTCCCATTCGAGCATAAACGATTTCTAGATTTGCTTGGAATGCATAATACGTCGAAGCAAACACAACTGGATTTAAAATAGGTGCACCAATAAGGAAAACAACTCCTACATGTAACGGCATTCCTTTTTTAATTAATCTTCTTACTATTGGTACAATTGCGCATTCACAAATTGGGAAGATAGCCCCTAAAAGAGCTGCAGGAATTAATGCAGCAATGGCATTTTTCGGTATATACCGCTGAATCCATTCTTCAGAAACAAAGGTTTGAATTAAGGCTGAAACAAATACCCCCAACAGAATAAAAGGAATGGCTTCTAACACAATACTAAGAAAAATCGTGTTTACATTTAACCACTCTCTAGGAATATCAACCTTTTGAAGATCAGAGAAATCTATGAAAAAAAACAAATATATAAACAGACCGATTAAAGCAAGTCCTATTAAATCTTTTGATAGACTAGTAACTGAACCTCTCATTATCCCGCTCCTTTTATAAAATCTCTTAGCATTATACCATATCATTGCTTGAATCTCTTATTCTAGGTTAATACCAATATATGCTTGTCTATTAAAAACATGTATTAAAACGACAAAACTTTTATTTTTTAATTCTAATTAGTTGATTGTTTTACTTGCTATTTGTATACTTCTTTCTAGCAACACAGAAATTGATTTGCTAGTCTTTCCTAATAATAGAGATAAATAAATAAAGTAGTTTTGAGAGGAGAACTCTTATGGATCACAATACGCTATCCTTACCATCTAAAATAGAACGTCATCGTATATTTGGTTCTGTTGAGCCCGGGGAAAAAACAAAGCCAACAGAAAAACAACATATGCCAGACTTACAGAATTCCCGTAAGGATTTTCTATTTAAACTAGATGCTGTAGGAATAAGTAATGTCAAACAACCAGTTTTTGTACTTTCTGATATGGAACCGAAAGAGCAAACAACGGTCGCAACATTTAAACTTACATCGACTATTCCTTATGATTCAAAAGGGACGAATATGAGTCGTTTTACAGAACAGCTTGAAGAGTATCGTAAGCAAGGATTTAAGCTTACATTAGCAAGTCTTTATGATTTCACCAAGGAGTTAGCAGAACGCTTAAAGCAAAACGATGCAGAGGTTGAGATTTCATTTCCTTGGTTTTATGAACGAAAAGGACCAGCTTCTAATCTAGGTGGACTTAACCATGCTGATGCAACGATTAAAGTAAAATTTGATCGAGAAGCTGGTTACTCGACAGAGGTTACGTTAACTTGCGCGATTACAACATTGTGTCCTTGTTCAAAGGAAATTAGTGAATATAGCGCACATAATCAAAGAGGGTATATTACAATGAATGTTCAGTTCACTGAGGACTATAATGAGAAAGTGGATTGGAAGGAAGCATTGCTTCATGCAGCAGAATCAAATGCAAGTGCAATGATTCATCCTGTATTAAAAAGACCAGATGAAAAAATGGTCACTGAAACAGCTTATGAAAACCCTAGATTTGTTGAAGATATGGTACGTTTAGTTGCAGCAGACCTTTACGAACTTGATTTCGTTCAATCTTTTAAAGTTGAATGCCGGAATGAAGAATCGATTCATCTTCACGATGCAATTGCATCATTATCATACTCTAAATAAAAAAATCCTCAGTGAGGATTTTTTTATTTTGGCTCTTTTCGTAAAGTTTGTTGCTATTTAACGAAGGTAGGTTGATTTGCACTCCAGGTGTGTGCTTTCCGCGGGGCAGGTGATGAGCCTCCTCGTGCCTGCGGGGTCTCATCCTTCCTGCTGATCCCGCAGGAGTCACACATATCCGTTCCAATCAAGTGAGCCCCACCTAATTCGTTTTAAAAACAACAATCTTTCAGAAAACAGCCATTATTTTTAACCAAATACTTTATGAAGGTCTTCCTTCGACTGCTCTAACCAAAACTTCATTAATCTTTTTGCACCTTCAAGATCATGAAGTTTAGCTTGTCCACATTGTGTTTCATTCGCTGCAGGTATTTCTATAATTTCAATTGCATCTTTCAGTGTATCTTCCATTAAATCAATAATTTCAGTAACGGTTGGTTCACCACTTACCACTAAATAAAAACCTGTTTGGCATCCCATAGGTGATACATCAATGATGTCAAAATGATCATATTTCTCTGCATGCTTACGAATATTAAACGCCAATAGGTGTTCAAGTGTGTGGATCGCATCTGGTTTCATTGCCTGCTTGTTTGGCTGACAAAAACGAATATCAAATTTATTCACAACACCGTCGCTTCCAACTTTATGTACGCCACAATGTCTTACATACGGTGCCTTAACTGCACAATGATCTAAATCAAAGCTTTCTACTGATGGCATAGTATCACTCCCTTTTTTAGTTTATCCTACCCTATCATACCGTGTTTTTCCTTTTTTTTCATCTTTAAAAGCATACTCTTTCATCCTTTCGTGATCTAGAGTATAGTATTAGTATTAATTACAATGAATGTAATATGTAGAGGAAGTGGCAGTTTGATAAAAACCATTTTTATTTTCATTATCCGTTTTTACCAAAGATTCATCTCTCCTCTTACGCCCCCAACCTGTCGTTTTTATCCAACATGCTCTCACTATGGTCTAGAAGCAATTACTCGTTTCGGTCCCATTAAGGGAGGGTGGTTAACGTTGAAACGGATTTTAAAATGTCACCCATTTCATCCTGGTGGAATTGATTTAGTTCCTGAAAAAAATACTACAAGTCAAAACACCATAAAAAAATCGCCATAATGAATGGCGATTTTTTTCACTTATTTAACTTCAAGGGTCTTTTCAATATGTTCATGAAGACTCTCTTTTTCTACATGAATTCTAACTTCATATGTTCCGTCCTCTTGGAAGACAAAGGAGGACTCATAAACTCCCTCACTTACTTCACTGGTTCGAATAAACTCATGTTTCGTTTGGCCTTCTTTCCAGAGTTCAAACACTACATTTGCTTCAGTTAATGGGACTTCATGGTCCGTTACGCTCACCCTTAACTTAGTCTCATTATTCTTTGTTACCTCTGCAGGAAGTTCAAGATCCACTGTCAGATGGCCATGACTATGATTATGATGAGAACTACTATGTTCTTCATGCTCAGATTCTTCACCCTCGTGATGCCCTTCCGTCTCTTCACTTGAGCTATCTTCTGCTTCTCCAATAATAAATTCTTTCTTTGGCATGTTATGCATATTTCTAGCCGTTACATGGGCAACAACATAGTAGATGCCATCATGGTCAAATGTTTTTTGAATAGAGTAGGTTCCCTCACCAACATGTTCTCCCTCAAAAAACTCTTCTCCCTCTTCATTTCCCTTCTCCCAAATTTGGAATTGTACCTCATTTGCATCTTCAACCTTTTCATCACCATAGGTTACGTGAGCATTAAATGTAATAGGCTCATTTGCTACAAGGGTTTCCGGAAGGATTTCAATTTCTACTTCTAGTGGAAATAATTCTTCTCCATGATTATGATCATTTCCCTGATTACAACTCACTAAAACTAAAAACATGCTAAATAAAATATATGATACTCTTTTCATTTTTTCACCTCTATTCATTACTTTAACACTATCTTATAACTTTTCAGTAAAATTAAAAAGGAAGTCGATTAAATACTAAATACGATGCATAACTATTGAATAATATAGGACTGTTCATTATAATTAACT
>JBEQAC010000114.1:0-10274 GCA_041640535.1 Bacillaceae bacterium | reverse complement strand
ATGCAGACAAAACATCCGTAATTACGTTTACAGAGGTAGAAAACATCGACTATGAATTACCGCCTATTAAATTATTGCAAGCTCCAAAGAAAAATAGCCAAAGTACAGAGCATGAAAATATATATGAAAATGCTCGGAAATTAGAACGTACATTCCAAAGTTTTGGGGTGAAGGCAAAAGTAACCAAGGTTCATCTAGGTCCAGCCGTTACAAAATATGAAGTATATCCAGACGTTGGAGTTAAAGTTAGTAAAATTGTCAATTTAAATGATGATCTTGCCTTAGCTTTAGCTGCTAAGGATATTCGAATAGAAGCTCCGATACCTGGTAAATCTGCAATTGGTATAGAAGTGCCTAATACAGAAGTAGCTATGGTGTCATTAAGAGAGGTACTAGAAGCGAAGGAAAATGATCGACCAGATTCTAAGCTATTAATTGGACTTGGACGAGATATATCTGGCGATGCGGTGTTAGCTGAATTGAATAAAATGCCCCACTTACTTGTTGCAGGAGCAACAGGGAGTGGAAAAAGTGTATGCATTAATGGAATAATTATAAGTATTTTAATGAGAGCTAAGCCACATGAAGTAAAAATGATGATGATCGACCCTAAAATGGTTGAATTAAATATGTATAATGGGATTCCACATTTATTGGCTCCTGTTGTAACAGACCCTAAAAAAGCTTCTCAAGCTTTGAAGAAAGTTGTAAATGAAATGGAACGCAGGTATGAGCTATTTTCACACAGTGGTACTCGAAATATTGAAGGATATAATGAGTATATTAAGCGGCATAATGATGAAGAGGAAGCAAAACAGCCAACCTTGCCATTTATCGTTGTGATTGTGGACGAGCTAGCCGATTTAATGATGGTTGCCTCTTCTGATGTAGAAGATTCGATTACTCGTTTAGCACAGATGGCACGTGCAGCCGGTATTCATTTAATTATCGCAACACAGCGACCTTCAGTTGATGTTATTACTGGTGTCATAAAAGCAAATATACCTTCAAGAATCGCGTTCAGTGTTTCTTCTCAAACTGACTCTAGAACCATTTTGGATATGGGAGGAGCTGAAAAACTTCTTGGGCGAGGAGATATGTTGTTTTTGCCAGTTGGTGCATCAAAGCCAGTTCGGGTACAAGGAGCATTTTTATCAGATCAAGAAGTCGAGGAAATTGTAGATTTCGTTATTGATCAACAAAAAGCTCAATATCAAGCTGAAATGATTCCACAAGAAACTTCAGATGTGGTTGAAGAGGTCGATGATGATTTATATGATGATGCAGTTCAACTAGTTCTAGAGATGCAAACCGCATCTGTCTCCATGTTACAAAGACGATTTAGAATTGGATATACAAGGGCGGCAAGACTAATCGATGCTATGGAAGCTAGAGGCGTTGTAGGACCCTATGAAGGAAGTAAACCAAGGGCTGTTCTGATGACTTCTCATAAAGAAGATGTAGGAACTTAAGAAAAAAAAGTGATAAACACTTTCATTTTAGAAAATAGGTCATACTATTTTCTTTTTTTTTTGTGCAAAATATGTATAATACATTATTTTTTCGACAAAATTCGATTGCCTCTTTATTTATATCAAAAAAAGTGATATGCTAATTCCGATTAAAAATAATTTGTCTAACATCAGAGGTCTGATGTCTTTTTACAATTTAATGGGGGTACCGCTACATGTCCATAAAGTTAGACAATCGTCACTTGTATTTGCAGGTCATTGACAGATTAAAGCATGATATTGATAAAGGTATATACAAAGAAAAAGAAAAACTTCCGTCTGAATTTGATCTAGCTAAAAATCTTGGTGTTAGTCGAGCAACACTTCGAGAAGCTCTTCGAATCCTCGAGGAAGAAAATGTAGTTATTAGACGTCATGGTGTAGGTACTTTCGTTAATTCAAAGCCTCTTTTTACTTCTGGTATTGAACAATTAAATAGTGTCACCGATATGATTTTACAGGCTGGAATGAAACCAGGAACAATATTCCTATCGTCTAATGTCTACAATCCCTCAGATGAAGATGTAAAGCGATTTTCCTGCGGAAAAACGGATGAGTTAGTCATGATTGAACGAGTCCGAACAGCAAATGGAGACCCCGTCATATATTGTATAGATAAAATCCTAGGTCATGTTTTACCTAACACCTTTTCAACACATGGTGAAGAGTCCCTTTTGGATCATTTAGAAAAAAAAGCTGGTCGAAACATTACATATGCAGTCACACATATCGAGCCCTTAGGATATCATGAAAAGATTTCACCTATTTTAGCTTGTGAACCTGAAACTGCCTTACTTGTCTTAAAACAAATGCATTATGATCAAAATGATAATCCTATTCTCTTTTCCTTAAATTATTTTAAAGCTGACAAGTTTGATTTTCATGTTGTAAGAAAGAGAATATAATAATATTTTTTATTTTGAGCAATTTAAGGAGGTGAGCAGTAACAAAGTAACTGTCTATTTGTTAACTTTTCATTATTAATTATAGGGGGCATGTAAAATGCGGAAAAGAAAATTTGGTTTTGCTTTATCCTTCGTATTAGCAGCTAGTACTATTCTAGGAGCATGTGGGGCAGCAAACGATGATCAAGGTACAGGAACAGATCAAGGTGGAGATGCTACGCAAGAAGCAGTTAATTTTAGAGCAGGGTTGGTTACTGATACAGGTGGAGTAGATGATAAATCGTTTAACCAATCTGCATGGGAAGGTTTAGTACAATTTGGACAAGAAAATGGATTGACTGAAGGTGAAGGATATCGATATCTTCAATCTAATGCTGAAGCAGAATATATTCCAAACTTAACTCAGTTTGCTGAAGGTGGATTTGATTTAACGTTTGCCGCGGGATTCTTATTAGAAGATTCTGTTCAAACAGCAGCTGAACAGAACCCAAATGCTCGTTTTGTATTAATTGACAGTCTATTAGCTGATGAAAACTGGAACACTGTCTGGTTGGATAACGTTGCAAATGTAACATTTAAAGAACATCAAGGTTCTTTTTTAGTTGGGGTTGCTGCAGCATTACATACTAAATCAAATAAAGTTGGGTTTGTTGGTGGAGTAAATTCACCACTAATTAAAAAGTTCGAAAATGGATTTAAAGCTGGTGTGAAGTCGGTTAATCCAGACATTGAAGTAGCTGTACAATATGTTGAAGATTTTAATGATGCAGCTAAAGCTACAACCATTGCTTCTGCTATGTATGAGCAAGGAACAGACATTATCTATCATGCAGCTGGTGGGTCTGGTAATGGTGTATTCACAGAAGCGAAAAACCGCAAGAATAATGGACAAGATGTGTGGGTTATTGGTGTTGATAGAGACCAACACGAAGAAGGTATGCCAGAGAATGTAACATTAACTTCAATGGTAAAACGAGTAGATGTTGCCGTTTATGAAATAGCACAATCTGCATCACAGGGTGAATTTCCTGGTGGCAAAGAAACGATATTTGGAATTGAAGAAGGTGGTATTGGAATCGCACCAACAACTTCAAATTTAAGTGAAGAAGCTTTAAACCAAATCAAAGACTTTGAGCAAAAGATTCTTAATGGTGAATTAGAAGTACCACAAACCGATGATGAGTTTGCGGAATTTGAAAAATCTCTATAAGTAATAAAAGACAAAGGCTAGTGTTTATAACTAGCCTTTATTTTGAAAACTTGAAAGAGCTTGTTTACCTATGTAATAGGAGTGATCGCGTAGTGGAATTTGTTATAGAAATGAATAACATTCGTAAAGAGTTTCCTGGAATTGTAGCAAATAATAATATCACGCTACAAGTGAAAAAAGGAGAAATTCACGCGCTTTTGGGTGAAAACGGTGCAGGGAAATCTACGTTAATGAATGTACTTTTTGGATTGTACCAACCTGAAAAAGGTGAAATTAAGGTTAAAGGAAAGACAGTAAAAATCACTGATCCAAATGTAGCAAATGAGTTAGGAATTGGAATGGTTCACCAGCATTTTATGCTAGTACAAAATTTTAGTGTCACAGAGAACATTATTTTAGGAAGTGAACCGACCAAGAACGGGAGTATTAATATAAAATTAGCGGCTAATGAAATTGCAGAACTATCAAAAAAATATGGTTTAGCTGTTGATCCATACGCAAAAATTGAGGATATTTCGGTCGGAATGCAGCAACGTGTGGAGATTTTGAAAACGTTATACCGTGGAGCAGATATTTTAATTTTTGATGAACCAACCGCTGCATTGACTCCTCAAGAAATTAAAGAACTTATTCAAATCTTAAAGCGTTTAATAAATGAGGGGAAATCAATTATTCTTATTACCCACAAACTAAAGGAAATCATGGAAGTGTGTGACCGTTGTACGGTAATTCGTAAGGGTGAAGGAATAGGAACAGTAAACGTTGCCGATACAAACGAAGAGCAACTAGCAGCATTAATGGTTGGGCGAGAGGTTAACTTTAGTGTTGATAAGGTTGATGCAACTCCTGGAAAAGATGTATTGGTCATAAATAATCTTACTGTACATGATGCTAGAAATATTCCTAGCGTAGTAGGATTGGATCTAACAGTAAAAGCTGGTGAAATTCTTGGAATTGCAGGGGTTGACGGGAATGGTCAAACAGAACTAATTGAAGCTATAACAGGTCTTCGAAAAGCTAAGTCAGGTTCAATAAAATTAAATGGAAAAGAATTAATTAATCATTCTGCTAGAAAAATAACAGAAGCCGGTATTGGACATATACCTCAGGATCGTCATAAACATGGCTTAGTATTAGATTTTTCTGTTGGAGAAAATATAGTTCTTCAAAGCTATTATAAACAACCTTTTTCTAAATTCGGTATTTTAAACTTTAATAAAATATTTGAACAAGCGAAAAAATTAATAAAAGAATATGATGTACGAACTCCATCTGAATATACACCAGCACGAGCGCTATCAGGTGGAAACCAACAAAAGGCTATTATTGCTCGTGAGGTTGACAGAAGCCCTGATTTTTTAATTGCGGCCCAACCCACTCGCGGGCTTGATGTAGGCGCGATTGAATTTATCCACTCAAAGCTTGTTGAAGAACGTGACAAAGGGCGAGCGGTATTATTAGTATCTTTTGAGTTGGATGAAGTAATGAATTTAAGTGATCGTATTGCCGTTATATATGAAGGAAAGATTGTGGATATTGTAGATCCGAAAACGACCAATGAACAAGAGCTCGGTTTATTAATGGCCGGAGGTAAGAGAGAAAGAGAAGGTGTGTCATAAATGCAAAGGCTCTTACAAAATGAAAAAATAGTAAACATTCTTATACCAGTTATGGCCGCAGTTCTCGGAATGGTGGCAGGGGCTATTATCATGTTTTTAGGCGGATATGACCCAGTAAAGGGATATACGGCTTTATGGAATGGGATTTTTGGTAGTCCTAGGTCGATTGGAGAGACCATCCGTGCCATGTCACCCCTTATACTAGCAGGATTAGCGGTAGGATTTGCTTTTAAAACTGGCCTGTTTAATATAGGTGTAGAAGGTCAATTATTAGTTGGATGGTTAGCATCTGTTTGGATTGGGTATGCATTAAATCTCCCTGGGATTATTCACTTACCACTCGCAATTATTGCAGCGGCAGCAGCAGGAGCCTTGTGGGGGTTAGTACCTGGTCTATTGAAAGCTTATTTTAAAGTGCATGAAGTTATTGTCACAATCATGATGAACTATATTGCTCTTTATGTAACAGCAGATTTAATAAAAAGATTTCTTTATGCAGGAAATGAGAAATCATATAAAGTAAAAGAAAGTGCATCCCTAGCTTCATCTTTTTTAGCAACAATTACAGATAACTCCCGATTACATTATGGTATTGTGGTGGCAATTTTAGCAGCAATCATTATGTGGTATTTACTTGAGAAAACAACAAAGGGCTTTGAGCTTCGAGCAGTAGGTTTTAATCAACATGCATCAAGCTATGCAGGTATGAGTGTCAAAAAGAACATTATTTTATCAATGGTTATTTCTGGAGCCTTTGGAGGAATGGCAGGTGCAATGGAAGGACTTGGAACCTTTCAAAACATGACTGTACTCTCAGCGTTTACTGGGACAGGCTTTAATGGAATCGCAGTTGCCCTTTTAGGAGCAAATCATGCGTTTGGAATTATACTTGCTGCAGCACTATTTGGTGGTTTAAGAACGGCTGCCCCTCAAATGAGTTTTAACGCAAACGTTCCGTCTGAATTAATTGACATTGTTATTGCCCTCATTATCTTTTTTGTGGCGTCTAGTTACTTAATTCGACTATTACTCACACGTTTACGCAAGGAGGGCAAATAGGATGGATTTTTTAGCGATCTTATCAATTATTATACCTGCAGCCTTGTATACCGGTGCTCCTCTCATCCTTACTGCATTAGGTGGTGTATTCAGTGAGCGTTCAGGTGTTGTAAATATTGGTCTAGAAGGCCTAATGGTATTTGGTGCTTTCTCAAGTATTTTGACTACTTTATATATTCAAGATATGGTAGGCCCAGCATCCCCTTGGATTGGTATTCTTATTGCAGGTATTGCTTCAGGTATCTTTTCACTGTTACATGCAGTGGCAAGTGTCACCCTTCGTGCAGATCAAACAGTAAGTGGAGTGGCTATCAACTTTTTAGCTTTAGGTCTTGCAATTTTCTTAATCAAAAAGATTTTTAACAAAGGGCAAACAGATTTTATTGATTATCGAATTAACAAAATTAATATTCCAATTTTATCTGATATCCCTATTATTGGTAAAATGTTTTTCTCTATGGTCCCTGTTACCTCATTTCTAGCAATCATTGTTGCCTTCATCGTTTGGTATATTATCTATAAAACACCATTCGGTTTGCGGTTACGCTCTGTTGGTGAACATCCAATGGCAGCTGATACTATGGGGATTAATGTTGCAAGGATGCGTTATACAGGGGTTATTATTTCAGGTGTTTTTGCTGGTTTAGGTGGAGGTGTTTTCGCAACATCAATATCAGGGAATTTTTCTGCTGGAACGATTTCTGGACAAGGTTTCTTAGCTTTAGCAGCGATGATATTCGGAAAATGGCATCCACTTGGAGCTTTAGGCGCAGCCCTTTTCTTTGGATTAGCTCAATCACTTAGTGTAATTGGTGGACAAATCCCTTTTATACAGGATTTTCCAAATGTGATTTTAACAATCATACCATATGTTTTAACAATCTTAGCCTTGGCAGGGTTTGTAGGGAGAGCAGAAGCACCAAAAGCAAATGGTGTGCCATATATAAAAGGAAAACGGTAATAGTAAAGAACTTTGCAATCAGCAAAGTTCTTTTTTGGTCTTATGACTTGCGATTCTATATTCCAAATAAGTCCATTACTTGATATTATTGCTAATCTAAGGTTATAGTGTTTTTAAGGTTATTTCAGTTAGAAAAGTTGAAAGATATAGATATTACATAATTATAAAGATATAGGAGGAGTCATTTTGTTGTTAAAGAAAGGTGAACATTCACTTAATGGATTAACATTACACACTGTTGAAACTGAAAAGTATAAAACCAATACGCTTGTTTTAAAGTTTAAGGCCCCTTTACAAGAGGAGCAGGTAACGTATCGCGCATTATTACCATATGTTTTGCAGAGTGAAACATCCAAGTTTCCTTCCACAACACAACTAAGAAGTTACCTAGATGAATTGTATGGTGCAACTCTCTCAGTAGATTTATCTAAAAAAGGTGAATATCATATCATTTCGTTTAAAATAGAAATTGCCAATGAAAAATATTTATCAGATCAAACACCACTTTTACAAAAAGCCATCGAATTATTAGCGGATGTTATATTCTCTCCAGTTGTTGAAAACGAGGCATTTATTCCTTCAACGGTTGATAAGGAAAAAAGAAGTTTGCGTCAAAGAATTCAATCGGTCTTTGATGATAAAATGAGGTATTCAAACTTAAGGCTAGTACAGGAAATGTGTAAGGACGAACCTTATCATTTACACGTGAATGGTAGGACTGAAGATCTTGAATCGATTACACCTTCATCTCTGTTTCAATATTACCAAAAGATGATGGCTGAAGATGAAGTCGATCTCTATATCGTTGGAAATATTGAAGTTGATACGATTAAAAAGACGATCGTGGAGCTATTCCCATTTAACAGTCGTAAAGGTTCCAGTATTTCTCCTTCAATCAAAACAAAGAGCGTGGTAGATCCCAATGAAGTAATAGAAAGACAAGATGTGAAGCAAGGGAAACTCAATTTAGGATACCGAACCAATGTTACTTATAGTGATCCAGAGTATCATGCATTACAGGTTTTTAATGGTATTTTTGGAGGGTTTTCTCACTCAAAATTATTTATTAATGTGCGTGAAAAGGAAAGCTTAGCTTACTATGCTGCTTCAAGAGTAGAAAGTCATAAAGGACTCCTAATGGTGATGTCAGGGATTGAATTTGAAAATTACGATAAGGCAGTAACGATTATAAAAGAGCAAATGGAAGCCATGAAGTCTGGAGATTTTACAGATCAGGAGATTAGCCAAACAAAAGCTGTTATTAAAAATCAGTTATTAGAAACGATCGATACTGCACGTGGAATTGTAGAAGTGCTTTATCATAATGTCATATCTGAAACTAGTCGTGAGCTCGAAGAATGGATTACTGGGATGGAAGCCATTACTAAGGACGAGATTATCGAGGTTGCAAATAAAATAGAACTAGATACGATTTACTTTCTTACAGGTTTGGAGGGGAAGGAAAATGAGTAAAATTACCTTTGATCAGTTGCAGGAAGAACTTTATTATGAAAAACTTTCAAATGGGTTAGATGTGTATGTTTTGCCCAAGAAGGGCTTCAATAAAACATACGCAACGTTTACAACAAAGTATGGTTCTATTGATAATCAATTTATTCCTCTAGGAAAAAATGAAGTTGTAACAGTTCCTGATGGAATTGCTCATTTTCTTGAGCATAAATTGTTCGAAAAGGAAGATGGTGATGTATTCCAGGAATTTAGTAAGCAAGGAGCATCTGCTAATGCATTTACATCTTTTACAAGAACGGCCTACCTATTTTCAAGCACTTCGAATGTAGAAAAAAACTTAGAGACTTTAATTGATTTTGTTCAAAGTCCATACTTTACTGAAAAAACAGTTGACAAGGAAAAAGGCATAATTGGTCAAGAGATTAACATGTACGATGATAATCCAGATTGGCGGCTGTATTTCGGGATTATTGAGAACATGTTTAAAAATCACCCAGTAAAGATTGATATTGCAGGCACCATTGAGTCTATTTCAAAAATTACAAAAGACATGTTATATGAATGTTATGAAACCTTTTACCATCCAAGTAATATGCTCTTGTTTATTGTTGGACCTGTTGAACCAAGTGAAATCCTAACATTAGTTCGGACAAATCAAGACAAAAAGGATTATAAGGATCAACTTGAAATTGTTCGCAAGTTTGAGGAGGAACCTGTAGAGGTTGCTGAGAAAAAGAAAGTGCTTGAAATGAATGTCCAATCTTCAAAATGTCTTGTAGGTATAAAAGCTCAGAATCCAAGTCGCGTTGGTGAAGAGTTATTAAAACATGAATTAACAGTCAATGTGATTTTAGATTTTCTGTTTGGCAAGAGTTCAGAGGTGTATGAAAAATTGTACACTGATGGTCTGATTGATGATACCTTTTCTTATGACTATACAGAAGAAAATGGGTTTGGGTTCCTTATAGTGGGAGGAGACACACAGAATCCTGAAGACCTATCCACTCGACTAAAAGAGATATTGTTAAATTCAAAAAATCTAATGATTACTGAAGAACAACTTGAACGAATCAAAAAGAAAAAAATTGGTGCCTTTTTACGTTCCGTTAATTCACCAGAATTTATAGCGAATCAATTTACTCGTTACGCATTTAATGAAATGAATTTATTTGATGTCGTACCTGTTTTAGAAAAGTTAAAGGTGGAAGACATTAAACAGATTTGTAATCATTTCTTTGATGAGCGGTGCTTTACTGAATGTCATGTTGTACCAAAAAAATAATCAATGGGATTGACCTACCTTTACTAATAGATGTAGGTCAATTCTTTTTATATAGGAAGGAAGAAAAATGGAAAAGTTTGCTTTAATTACAGGAGCTAGTGGTGGTATTGGAGCGTCGATTGCAAAAGTTTTATACAATCAAGGATATTCTTTATATTTACACTATAATCAAAATCAGAAAGAGATTATAACCCTTCAGCAAGATCTTAATGATGAGGATAGAATATATTTGGTTCAATCCGACTTATCGGACACAA
>JBEQAC010000113.1:0-10305 GCA_041640535.1 Bacillaceae bacterium | reverse complement strand
CATATTCCTCTTTAAAGCTAGCAACACCCGCTTTTACTTTCTCAATTAAGCTGTCGATGTCTTTTGTTTGTGGATCCCAATCAATGAATAAAGGCGTCATTTTTGTATGAACTAGATGATCCGGACACGCAGCACCAATTTGAGATAATCCTTTTGCATCAACACTGTTAACGAATTGAAGCACATCTTCACCACGGTCATAGGAAAGAAGCATTTTCTTTTCATCACTTACCGCACCGCGAATAATCGGCATGACCTTCGCTAGAATACTTTTTGCTTCTTCATCTGAAAGTGATTGATATTGTTGACCACCAAATACATTTTCTTCAACAATTTTACTATTAATATATTGTTCTGCTTCATTAATAATGGAGATTGTTTTTTCATAGCTTTCTTCAGCTGTTTCGCCCCAAACAACAAGTCCGTGCTTCTCCATTAATACAAGCTCTGCATTCGGGTTATTCTTAACACCCTCAGCAATCATTTTTGATAGAGTGAAGCCAGGGCGCACATACGGTACCCACACAAAACGATTTCCGTAGATTTCTTCTGCCACTTGTCTTCCATTATCTGCACAACAAATGCTAATAATTGCATCTGGATGTGTATGATCAACATGCTTAAATGGCAAGAATGCGTGTAATAATGTTTCGATTGACGCACGTGGGTGCTTGCTATCAATCATGCAATGTGCAAGGTATGCAACCATGTTCTCATCTGACATTTCTTCTCTTTCAATTAAAGGGCGGATATCTTCAAGTTTTAGACCTGTAAAATTATGCGCTTTCATTGTCGCTAAGTCTGAACCGCTACCTTTAACCCACATAACTTCAACATCACGGCCACGGAAATCCTTTTCAATTGTTTTCATTGACGTGTTACCGCCACCCCAGTTACAAACTGCTCTGTCCGTTCCAATTAAATTTGAACGATATACTAATTCATCTACCCCTGGATTTAGTTGTGCAGCTTGTTCTGCATTCCATAAACTTTTAACCAATTTATTCCCCTCCGAATACCCTTTGTTTTGAGTTTTGTTTATTTCTGTTTTAACTATAACATATGTTTGTTTTGTTTTGAATATGTTTTTGTTTTTTTATTGATATTTTTATTGTTGTAATAGGATAAATTTCGAAGGGAAGTGAATTGAGGGAGAAAAAAGAATGTTTTTAAATTTTAACATAAGTAAAACTTATCACTTAATAAAAACTACAAATTAATGATATTTTCTTATCAATAATCACCAGTTTGTTATTCTTTCTTCCCTCGTATTTCTTGCACTTCTTTTATCGATTTGGTATTTGTTAATATAAGGAATAATATGATAAAAGGAGATTGATTCATGATTCATACATTTAGTTTACGCACTCATTCAAGAGACCAGATGATCGAAATTACCTCTACCATTCAAAAATGGATTAATGAAATGGAGATTACTGAAGGCATCCTTGTTGTTTCCTCTCTTCATACAACGGCTGGGATCACGGTAAATGAAAACGCAGACCCTGATGTGAAAACAGATTTCCTAAGGCGATTAGACGAAGTCTATCCATGGCATCATGAGAAGGATTTACATAGAGAAGGCAACACTGCTTCCCACCTCAAAACAAGCACAGTCGGTCATTCACAAACACTCATCATCGAAAATGGAAGACTTGTTCTCGGTACATGGCAAGGCGTATACTTCTGTGAATTTGACGGCCCACGTAATCGGAAATTCGTCGTCAAAGTCCTCAATTAAATATGTAATCGGGACATTTTATGTCCCAATTATGGTGCCAGGCACCGAGAGTGGGACATAAAATGTCCTATCTCTGAGGGAGTTTAAATAAGCGGAGATTTCCGGTTATCCTACAGAATAGAGCACGGTTCGGAGGATATAAGCGGAGGTTTTCCGGTTAAGCAAAGTAAAATGGTCCATTTTCTTGTTTTTCGACTAAATAGGCGGAATCTTTCCGTCTATTTAGTCTATTTTTTGTGCTATTTCTTCATTAAGAGGAATATCTCCGCTTATTTATTAGCTTATTTCCTGGCGATTCTTGAAGATGTGGAAATTACTGATCCGGTGCTTATCTTGCGATAAAAAATGCTTGGAGCATATGTCTCCAAGCATTTTTCTTTGATGATTTACTTGCCAAATTGCTTTCTAATTCTAGTGAGAATTACTATACGAAAAGCAATGTTAATTCGTAGAATCCGTAATATTTTTAGATTACGTCTTTTAATACTTATTATTGAACTCGAACCACTCGTCCATTAAACTTTTGTTTCCAATATCCACTCGTCATATCAGCAATAGCAACTCCAGTACTGTTTTGGGAGCCGATAAATTTACCTCCACCGATGTAAATTCCTACATGACCATCTGTTTTATAAGTATTAAAGAAAACAAGATCTCCATATCTCATTTCGCTAGCTGGTACTTGACGTCCTGCATATTTTAAGGAATCTGTACTTGCACCTACTCTAATTCCTGCTTGGGAAAAAACATAAGATACAAATCCAGAGCAATCAAATCGACCATTTGCAATGTCATAAGCATTTCGTCCACCACCAAATACATAAACAGAGTTCCCTATGTATCTATAAGATGCCTTAATTGCATCACTTAAACTTCCACTTACGTTTGTTGAAGCTGGTGCACTAGGTTTAGTAGTTTCATTGGTCTTTTTAGTACTGTTCACCTGTTCGACATTCGTTTGTTGGTTAGAACTTGTATTTGTATTTTGAGTATTGTTCACTACTGTTTCAGCCATTATTCTTTGCTGAAGTTCAGTTGCTTTTGCCGCTAGATTTCGATCTTTGCTTTGAAGTTCAGCCTTTAAGGTTAAGTTTGCTTGCTCTCTCTGTTTTAGCTCTTCCTTTAATATATCTGTCTGCTTCTTTTGCTCTAGGATTTGAGCTAGCATTCCCTCATGTTCTGTTTTCAAGTTTGTTAACTCTTCTAGTTTTTTTTCTACCGTTTCTTGCTTTCCCTCAAGCTTTTGCTGATCTAATTGTTGCTGCTCTATTAAATCTGCATCAGATTGAGCAATCGTCATAACCGCAAATACGCGATCTACAAAATCACTAAAGCTTGAAGATCCCGCTAAAACCTCTAAATAACTAACACTTCCTCCACTTTGCTGTAGAGTAACCGCACGCTTCTTTAAAATTTCAAAACGTTGTTCGATGCTTTCTTGAAGGACAGCCATTTCTTTCTCAAGTTGATCAATTTCAACCTGTGTAGCATCTATTTCTATTTTTGTATCTTCAATTACTTTTTGGTTATCTTTTATTGCCTGGTTTACACGTTCAATTTGCTTATTGATTTGATCAAGTTCTTCCTGAATCTTCACAAGCTCTTGTGCAGCGCTTTCAATTTCAGATTGTATTTCCGATCTTTGTTCTTTTATTTGATTGTACTTTTCCTGATTATTCTCGGCAAAAACAGAAGGTAAACCAAAACTACTAAACCCTAATAACAGCGTTGTACTTAGTATCACTAGTTTCTTTCTTATCACTTTTCTCCCTACTTTCCCTATTTAAATTTAATCTATCAATCTATCTATCTTTAAGTTCAAAATCATAAAAGGATACAATTAGTCACATTTAGTAGTATATCATCAAAAAGAGACAAAATTGTAATAGAATTATTACATTTTTATTTCATTCTATTAAAATGATTTATTTGTCAATTATTATACAAATTTTACAAGTGCATTTAGTTTATTAAGTATTCAATTCACTTTCCCTTCTGAAGATAATATATTTGAAAAATATATTCACAACATATACAAGGAAGATAATGTATTTTTTTGTAATATTTTAAAATGTCGATTTAAATGGTAAAATAGTAGTGGAGTTGTCGAACTAAGATTAGTTCTATCGACCTAAAACACATAGAGGAAATCTAGTCATGATAAGTTCACAATCCCTATCATAGCTATTTTTATAGGAGGTACTGTTGCATGGAGAAAAATGGAATAAAACCAGCAAAAATAGCTATGATTTTCACTGCTTTATATATCCTTTTCTACTATTTATGGATTATCATTTTTAAGGATAATAAAAGTTATTTGGTAATTGGAGGTAATTTTTTTCAAACTGTTGCCCCTATTATTGCAGGGATATGGGGATTGGCTCATTTCAAAAAAATAAATGGGAAACTAAAATATTTCTGGCTATTATCTTCTACCGCCTCCATTTGTTATGCCATAGGGATGTTCATTTACACCGTAGATCAAGTGTTCTTTGGTATTGTAGGGGCGTATGCAGGAATTTCGGATATCTTTTGGTTACTCTCTATCTTTGTCTATATGATTGCTTTGATATTTGTAAATTCCATTAGAAATGCTCCTTCAAAAATGGTTCAGTTTATCTTTGACATTATCATCGTCATGGTCGTCGCTACTTCAATAAGCTGGCATTTTATTATCAAACCAATCCTAAATTACTCACTAGATCAAGGAATCCTATATACCATTGTCTATGTCAGTTATCCAATTGGGAATCTAGCAATCTTATTCGCAGTATTATACTTATTTTACTCATCGAAAAATATTTTGTCTCGAAAAGTCTTTCTGTTAAATATAGTGGGTTTCTCTATCTTACTTTATGCCAATATGATCTATATGTATCTAGTCGTAAACAATACATATTACACAGGGAGCCTGTATGATCCCCTATGGTCTTTGGCAATCTTACTTCTTGGATTAGCAAGCTTCTATAGCTTGGAAGAAGCTGAATCAGTAAGTACTTCTATAGAGAATTTATCACCTGATGGTCATTTACGAGATTTCTTATCAATTAAATTAATATTACCTTATTTAAGTGTGATTATTATCTTTGTCTTCATGATATTTAGCAGTAGCTTAGAACTTAATAGTATTGTCATAGGCTCTATTCTATCAACTTTATTAATTATTATTAGACAGGTGTTTACTCTTGTCCAAAATAATGGTCTACTCCGACAAACCCAAGTTTTAAATAAACATTTAGAATTAATTGTTGACCAAAGAACGAATGAATTATACTTAAAAAATCAACAGTTAAAAGAGACAATAACAAAAGTCGAATATATTGCATATCACGACAGTTTAACCTTACTTACAAATCGAAGAGGCTTCGAAAAGCAAGCTTTATTGGCAATCGAAGAAGCTAGGTATATTCAAAGTGCATTAGCAATTTTTTTTATAGACTTAGATCGGTTTAAATTTATTAACGATACACTAGGACATTCAGTAGGTGATTTGTTATTAAAGAAAGTAGCGCTAATTCTCCAAGAGAATGTTGGCCCTGGTAATATCGTTTCTAGGCAAGGCGGAGATGAATTTATGATTCTCCTTAAGAACATTACAAAAGAGGAAACAGAGTACTTAGCAAAAAAAATCCTGACTGAACTTGAAAATCCAATTAATATTCATGACAATGAGTTATTTATTACATCTAGTATTGGAATTTCAATGTATCCAAAAGACGGAGAACATTTTGATACACTAATCAAAAGAGCCGACACGTCGATGTACAGTGCCAAAGAAATGGGCAAAAACTGTTATAAATTCTTTGATGATAGTATGGATGAGCATATTGAAACAAAGGTTATATTAGAAACGAGCCTACGGAAAGCGTTCGAACGTAATGAACTAATGGTTTATTATCAACCAAAGCTAGACCTACATTCAAATACCATTATTGGCGTCGAAGCACTTCTGAGGTGGAAGCATAAAAAATACGGTTTCATCTCTCCAACTACATTTATTCCAATTGCAGAAGAGATAGGGCTAATTATAAGACTAGGTGATTGGGTTCTAAGAGAGGCATGCTTACAATTGAAAAAATGGCAGAATCAGAGTGGTACAGCTTTCGTCGTGAGTGTTAATGTATCAACCATTCAATTTTTGCAAAAAGATTTTGTAAAAAAAGTTGAGATGGTCCTTTCGGAAACTCTCCTGGATCCTCAATATTTAGAGTTAGAAATCACCGAAAGTACAATGATGGACACGGAAGAAGTTGTGAGTATCTTAGTGCAACTAAAGCAATTAGGAATAAAAATCTCAGTCGATGATTTTGGATCAGGCTATTCTTCATTAAGCCATATAAAGAAATTACCGATTGATACGTTAAAAATTGATAAGACCTTTATTGAAGAAATCGATAGTGAATTAAATGATGTGGCTATCGTATCAACTATTATCACTTTGGCGAAGAACCTTAATTTAAAGGTGATTGCTGAAGGTGTAGAAAATGAAATGCAGCTAGAGATTTTAAAGGATAAGGGCTGTGACCAAATACAAGGATACTATTTAAGCCCCCCTATACCAGTTCATCAGTTTAATGAGAGCTTCTTAAACAAAATTGAAAGTACAGTTATCTTTCATCATATTTGAATATAAAAAACGCAGACATTTTTCTGCGTTTTTTGTCTTTATTCAAATACATCTTTCTCAGATAAATAACCGTCCTTAATTACAGTCTCTCGAACATTTTCCTTTGTTACAGAAATTGGTGTAAGGAGTATGGAGGGAACATCGACTTTTCCATTCCCCACTTTTTTATCCGTAATGATTTCTTCTCCCTTCGCCACCTTAACGGCCATTTCAGCAGCTTGTGTTGCTAATAAAGGAATGGGTTTATACACTGTCATGGTTTGTGTACCGTTAACGACACGACGGATTCCCTCTAACTCGGCATCTTGACCAGAAACAGGTATTTTCCCTGCTAACCCTGCTGTTGCTATTGATTTGATTACTCCACCAGCTGTACCATCATTAGCTGCAATAACCGCATCGACCTTGTTTCCTGTCTGTTTAAGTGCTTCGACCATGTTTTGTTCTGCGACAGCTGGATTCCAACCATCTGTATATCGGTCATAGACTAGATTAATTTCTTCATTATCAATCAAAGGCTTAAGCACCTTCATGGCACCCTGACGGAAAAGTACAGCATTATTATCTGTCTCAGCTCCACCAATGTAAACGAAGTTTCCTTCTGATGTATCGTTCAGAATTTCTGTTGCTTGAAGCTCTCCTACCTTTTCATTATCAAAGGAAATATAATAATCAACTTCAGCATTCCTTATTAATCGGTCATAGGAAATAACCTTCACATTGGCTTTGTGGGCCATCTCTACTATCGCAGCAGAAGCCTCTGCATCATGAGGAACAACCACAAGGACATCTACACCTTCCTCAATTAATAATTCGGCCTGCTTGATTTGGACTTCATCTAATCCATTGGCTGCTAGCGTTTTAACCTGTCCACCAAGCTTTTCCACTTCCGCTTCAAATAATGCTTTATCTTTATACCATCTTTCTTCCTGTAATGTATCAAGGACAAACCCAATATAGATCTGATTAACATCCGTAATTAATTTTGTATTTGTGTGGGATGCTTGATTAATGGTAGACGGATTTGAACAACCAACACCTACAAAGAATACTATTAAAAACAGTATCATCACTTTTTGAAATCTACTATTTACCTTCACGTTAAAATATCTCCTCATTCTATAGCTCGAATTTTTTTATTAGATTATTCATTCTTTCTACCATTGTTTTCATCATTTTTGCACTAGATGAAATGTTGTCAATAGATTGACTTTGTTCATAAACCGATGCCGAAATTTCTTCTGAACCAGCAGCAGCTTCTTCTGATACAGCGGCAATATGCTCTACTGATTCATTAATATTTTGGCTAGATTGTTCAACAGAGTTAAATATAAGTGAGATGTTTTTTACTCTTTCTGACATTTCCGCTACTTTTTCCTTAATTTCAACAAATTGTTGACCTGTCAGTTCTATTTGTTCAGTTCCTATATTTACTTGGGAGTATCCTTCATTTAGGTTCTCAGCTATTTCAGATGTTTCTTTTTTAATACTAAAAACGATATTCGATATATTTTGAACAGAAAGAGATACTTCTTCAGCCAATTTTCTAACCTCTTGTGCAACGACCGCAAATCCTTTTCCTGCCTCACCCGCTCTCGCAGCTTCAATTGAAGCATTTAATGCAAGAAGGTTTGTTTGATCAGCAATTGATTTTATTACACTAACAATTTCCGTAATTGATTGCGTTTTGCTCTCAAGACTCTTCACCATATCGACTGAAGTGTGAACAACATGATTAATTATCTTCATTTGTTGTAAGGATTCTTTCATTTGGTTGTCACCTTTTATAGAAACTTGAAGGACTTGATCCGAGAAACTAACTAATTTTTCACTATGCTCACTTGCTTTAAAAATATCCTCACTAAATCCTCTCGTATTTTGAGAAATCGTTGCTGCATTATCCGCCTGAGAGCTTGCACCTTTTGCCATTTCTTCAATCGTTATGGCTACTTGCTCACTTCCCAACTTAACTTCTTCAGATGCTTCCAATAATGCGGTACTTTGTTGATCTACTTCAGAAGAAACCATTGAAACCTCTGAAATCATCTCTCTTAAACGATTACCCATAAAATTAATGGAGGTTGAAAGCTGGCCAATTTCATCTTTCCCAACATACTTTAGCTCTTCAACATTTAATTGTCCGTTAGCTATTTGTTCACTTTTATTCACGATTTCGTTTAAATTTTTACGTATTTTCTTACTCATGAAGAAAAGCATAACGAATGAGAGAATAATAGAAACGATACCTGAAACAATTAAAATCGTCATAACAAATTTAAGTGCATCTTGTGCATATTTTAACGCTTCTGTACTAGAATTTGTTGCAGACTCCTTTAACTCATTCCCTAACTGTATGGTTTCATTTTTTAACTCATTAACCGTTTGTTGCAACTTTTGAAATTCACCTGTGTTAATCTGTTGTACATTTGGCACAACCACACTGAAAAACTGTTGATCGAGCTCGTGATTATTTTCAATTAATCTATTAAAAGTATCCATTTGTTCTGGATTTAATTGAGTCTTCAAAACTTTAGCTGTTTGAACAAACTCCAGACTGTATTCTAGGTACTGTTCTAACATAACTTCATCTGACAGTAAAATATATTCAGGAATTAATAGATATTTTTCTTGGTACAAATTAATTAAATCTCCCGCATGGAGCGTAATCTCTTTCTTCACCTTTGTTTCTTCCATCGTTTCGCTTGTTCTACTTAAAAATAAATACGTGACGAAAATAGAGAATAGGAAAGTAATAGAAACTACTGAGAAAATAACTGAATATTTTCCTCCAATACTAATGTTATTCCATTTCATGTTCTTAACCAATGTGATCCTCCTTAGTGTCATAATCTTGATGAATAGTTCCCTTAATACTATCGGTCGGAGGTATGCAATAAATAAGTCTTTCACTTGAACTTTTTATGAACAAAAACAGAACAAGGGACTATAGTACTATTTCAAAAACAAAAAACAACCCTACTTCATTTAGCAGGGTCATTGACAGTTTTATTCTTCCTATTTTGGTGGTTCGCAACCTTCGTCAGTACAAACTGCTCCTTCATTTCCATTAAGCGAGGTAAAAGTCGGCTTTGGATTTTCCTCTTCCCAAACCTTTTCTAAAGCACCTACAAATACCTCGGTTGGCTGAGCACCTGAAATAGCGTATTTACGATTAAGCACAAAGAACGGAACACCCTGAACACCAATCGCTCTTGCTTCTTCCTCATCAGCCCGAACATCTTGTTCAAAATCAGAGCTTTGCAACATCTTCTCCGTTTCAAGACGATTTAACCCCACTTCTTCTGCAAGCTCAACCAATGTGTTAATATCATTAATATCTTTACTTTCTGTAAAGTAGGCTAACAATAAACGCTCGGTTAATTCTGGAGCTTTGCCTTTTATCTCAGCAAATTTAGCAAAACGGTGGGCAAGAAACGTGTTTGCAGGAATCGCAGTGTCAAAATTAAAAGTTAATCCAACTGTTTCCGCTTGTCTAGCCATATTATCATTCATTTTTTTACCTTCTTCGAATGTTGTCCCATACTTTTTCCCAAGGATTTCGTGAATGGAAGCATCCTTTGGATAGTTAGCATGCGGATCTAATTCAAAGCTTTTAAATTCAACCTCAACCTTATCACGATGAGGGAAACTCGCTAGTGCTTCCTCTAGACGCCTTTTTCCTATATAACAAAATGGACAAACATAATCAGACCATACTTCTATTTTCATAACTCCACCTCTTTCTATCGTGAAAATATCATAGCATTTCTTTTGAGAGATTAAAAATATTAGGCTTATGATACGAAGATTAGTGGCTTCAATAACGCAGAGCTCGAATGAGTAAAAGGTTCGTACTAGGTACTAAGAAAATCGTTAATGATTGTCCGAAGGCTGGTTTGGTTCGGACTCTACTCGCAGAAAATCTAAAATGATTGTC
>JBEQAC010000112.1:0-10323 GCA_041640535.1 Bacillaceae bacterium | reverse complement strand
GCAACTCTCGCTGAGTTTGCTTGATTATCCGGATTTGTAGCATCTTCTGAAAACCTCAGACTTGCATAGGTTGCGACAAGTACGATTCTTTTTTGAAAAGCTTCACGTGCTAATAGACAATCTGTTAGTTGTTTTGCACATTCTGAAAGAGTCCCTTTATATTTTGTAATTGAAGGAAGATCATCCTGGAGAGCTTCTAATTCCTGTTCCCATAAAAGGGGACTTTTGAACAAATCCTCTAATTTCCATGTTAAAGCTAGTGGAACATCAGATCTTTTGGTAAGTTGATTTGACATTTTCTTATACTCCTTTCGAATAGCGATATGTAATTATTTCGTAAATCTAAGTATTATTATATATGAACTCAACAATTATTGGAATAATTAAAGAAAACAAAAAGGAGAGGCGAATGCCTTCTCCAACGATGATCATTAAGCTGCTTTCTTGTCAATAATAAAGCTTTTTACATCAGCTTTTTTACTTTGGTAATAATACCAGTTCATAACAATTGAGATGACATAAAACCCAATAAAGAAATACAATGCATTTATTGGACTTCCAGTGTTGTCAGCTGCCCATCCAAGTAATTTTGGGATAAGGAATGAACCGTATGCTGCAAATGCAGCTGTAAATCCGATAACTGGAGCTGCTTCTTTAGCAGGGAAGATAAAAGGAATCATTTGGAAGGTAGACCCTGAACCAATTCCCGCTGCAATGAACAGAATAAGGAATGAAATGATAAACCCTGCAAAATTTTCTTGTAATGTAAAATGAATAACTGAAAATGCGCCGATACTCATTACGATTAGAACGTATGAAGTAACTCTTTCTCCACCAAATTTATCTGAAATCCAGCCTCCAAGTGGACGTGCTGATGCTGCTAAAAACGCACCTAGGAAAGCATAAGGTACAAAGTTTGGAAATAAAGATTTTAATAACAAAGGAAATGCTGCTGAATAGCCAATAAATGACCCGAAAGTAGCGACATATAACCATGTCATAATCCATGTATGCTTTCTTTTTACTATCACAAATTGTGCTGAAACAGATTGCTTCGTATTAGGTAAATTATCCATTCCAAAATAGGCAATGATGGTCATAATAATGATTGGGATTACCCAAATAAAGGCAGCATTTTGTACCCAAATTTGACTACCATCAGGTAACACTTGACCTTCTCTACCAAAAAGTGCAAATGTACTTGTTGTGATGATAAGAGGAGTAACAAATTGTACGACAGAAACTCCCATATTTCCTAAACCACCATTAATACCAAGACCCATTCCTTTTTTCTTTTTTGGAAAGAAGTAACTAATATTTGCAGACGAAGAACAAAAATTACCTCCACCTAATCCACAAAGTGCGGCAAGGAGTAACATGACTGAATACGGGGTGTCAGGATTTTGAACGGCAATACCAATCCCTACAGCTGGAATAGCCAAAACGCCAGTAGCGAAAACAGTCCAGTTTCTTCCACCGAATTTACCAACACCAAAGGTATAAATGAATCTTAGTGTTGCCCCAACAAGACCAGGAATAGCAGCTAGTGTAAATAATTGCTCTTGTGAAAATGCAAACCCAATATCATTTAATCGAACTGCTACAACTGACCAAATTTGCCAAACGATAAATGCTAACATCAAAGACGGGACAGAAATCCATAAATTTCTTCTAGCATGTTTTTTACCCTCAGTTTCCCAGAAGTGTTGATCTTCAGGATTCCATTGTGTTATACGTGCCATCTTTTTTTCCTCCAATAATTTTTTTAGATATGATCGAATGTGTTAAGTACACTCTTAATATCACATCTTTTAACATGTTCCGTTGTGATGTTAGTCACAAAGGGAAGAGGAATTAGTAAAATCAATTTTTACGTACAAAATTTTGTAACAATATAAAAAAAGCCAACCGATTGGTTAGCTTTTTAAGGAGAATTTAATTATTTGATTACTTCTTTTTCTTTATCCTCTTTTTCTTTTTTTACTGTCATTCTTTGAATGAAGTTTGGTTTTGAAAAAAATGAAAAAAGGAAGCTAGAAGTTAGTTTGAAATTTGTTTCAATTTTGTCTAGAAGTATGGCTACTCTTTCGTAAACCACTGATTTCAAATTATCGAGCTGTCTTGAAACCTTTTGAGTTAATGCTTCTTGTTGTTCAAGTCTCTCCATGACGGTTTTATGAAAGGCCTCTTGTAACAATAATTTTTCATTTAATTTATTATAAAGCTCTTCCTGTTCCGATAATTGTGAAGATAAATCAACATTAAGTCCATTAAACCCTTCAAGTTTTTGAGTAATGGATTGGGTTGATTGTTCCTGGAAAGTTAACTGGTCAATAATTGCTTGGTTAATCAATGCCTCCTGCTTGATGTTATTGGCAAGTTCCTGATTGAAATTACCCAATTTATCCAACTGATTCAAAATCTTTTCGTATCGTTCGTCTTGTTGTTTAATCTTTTCGAGTAATGGACCAACATAAGATTCTTGTTCTTGAATACGATTTGCAACATCTTCCCAATATTTCATTTGTTTTTCTTTCGTATCGTTGACCGATTTACCTACCTCTTGTAGCCCGGTTGAAAGTTTTTCGTTAAGATTTTGTTGTTTTTGCCAAAGCTCGTTTAAATAATTTAGACGGTAAGAACTTTGATTTGTTGGATTGTTTATCGTTAACGCATCTTTATATAATTTGGGTTCAACATTCTTATTTTCGTTGACAGCCATTTATAACACTCCTTTTTTTAAAGCAATATAGTTGAAATGAAAAATAATAATATAATATGAAACGATTCAACTATTTGACCCGCTTTTAACGAATGAAGGAGAAGTAAGAAAGCCTAAGTATTGTTACGATGTTATATTATATTGGCAATTATTTGATCAATTCCAATAATTTACGAATAAACTTACGCATTTGCTATGAATTAACTTTATGTATCAAAGGACAATGGATATAAATGGAATGTTCTAAAACGTTTAAAAGGGAGACAATATCAATGATAACCTTGAAAGGAAGGGATGCGTATGTCATTAGAATGGTTTGATCGTGTGATTGGAGAACTTCAAGATCATCTAGAATCAATTTGTGATAAATATGATCAAATCGGTCATATGTCAATTGACCGAGGTGCAAAGCACCCTAGAATTGAGTTTTTTGTGGAAACAGAGGATCATGATCGTGAATATTTTTGTAGCCTTTTCTTTGATCCTCATAACGAGGAGTTTTATGTAGAAACATATGATATTGATCTTCAACAAGAATCAAGAGCAATCCTTTCTGATATAGAGGACATTGTCGATTGTGTTCACGAAAGTTTTCATGAATTTATGAATGATGACGAGGATGATACAATCTATTTTGAGAGTGATGACGAGGATGCATTGTATTTTGAGAGTAGCGATGATGAAGAAACGGAGGAAATATTTGAAGAAATCGATGTAGAATGGACGACTCCGGAGGTAACCGCATACGCTCATGAAGATGAAGTTGAAGTCACCTATCAGTTTGGGATTGTCCAAGAAACAGGGGACGGGATTATTCGTAGAGTAAATAGAGTGGTTACTACAGAAGATGATTTGATTGAAGATGAATCCAATTTTATTTTCAGTAAGGAAGAAGCAAGTACGATTATTGCTTTAATTGCAACTCATATGGATTCCCTAAGTGATTTTGACTTTGATTATATTGGCGAGTAAACTAGTAAATAAGGAGGCTGTTCCAGAAGTGCTTGGCACTTCTTTGGGATCAGCCTTTACTTATTAAAGGAGGTAGACATGAAAATCATTTCTTCACAAGAGTTTATCATGATGGAAAGAATCATTGAATGTAATCAACAGCTTAATATTGAAAAAGTTAAACATATTCATTTATATGAAAACTACATACAGACAACGAATAAAGAATTTATCATTGAGGATGTGCTCGATATATCCTTTAAATCCTCATCAACGGATTACGGTATATTATATCTACATACAACACAAGGGCTTTTCCCATTTCATGTTAAAACGGACCCAACCCATTTTATTCAACAATTTGTTAGATTAAAACAAAATGATATTTAGAATTATCAGAAAATAAAGTTGATTTATCGTTCGAATTAAGATAATGTTATTAAAAATCATTTCATAAAATGAACAAACCCAAGTAAAATTTGTTATCGAGATTGGAGGATACAGTATGAATAAAGTAAAATTAAAAAGAAGGATCGATGTTGCGGCAAAAAGAGAAGAGGCAGATTTAGTAATTAAAAATGGTCATATTATCGATGTGTTTAATCAAGAATTGATAAAAGCTGATGTTGCTATTGTCGAGGGGACGATTGTAGCGATAGGTGACAATTTTCTTGGAAAAGAGATCATTGATGCAGAGAATAAGTTTATATGTCCCTCGTTTATCGACGGTCATGTTCATATTGAATCTTCCATGATTTCTCCACCCGAATTCTCAAAAGTTGTATTACCTCATGGAGTAACGACGATTATTGCTGATCCACATGAAATTGCTAATGTGTCAGGTATTAAGGGAATTCAATATATGTTGGACTCCTCGGATAATATCCCTCTAAATGTTTATATGATGCTTCCTTCTTGTGTACCAGCAACCCCATTTGAAAATGCAGGTGCAGTCTTGCTCGCGGAAGATTTAGACTCTCTATATAACCACCCAAGAGTGTTAGGCTTAGGAGAGGTGATGGATTATCCTTCTGTAGCCACTACCAATCAAAGTATGATGGATAAATTACATCGGGCTATAGGTAGAAATAAAAAAATTGACGGTCATGCTGCTGGCTTAAATAACGAAGCCTTAAATATATATGCAGCAGCAGGAATTAAAACCGATCATGAAGCGGTTACTGGAATAGAAGCCAAGGAAAGATTGAAACGAGGCATGTATGTGATTATACGCCAAGGTTCTGTTGCGAAAGATTTGCCTAATCTTATCGAGATTGTGAATGAAAAGAATTGTCGAAGATGTCTGTTTGGAACGGATGATAAGCATATCGACGATTTACTTCTAGAAGGTAGTATTGATCACAACGTCAGACTAGCAATAAAGCATAATATTGATCCAATTATGGCAATAAGTATGGCTTCATTAAATGCTGCTGAATGTTACGGATTAACAACAAAAGGGGCAATCGCTCCCGGTTATGATGCGGATTTATTAATATTGAATAATTTAGCAGAAATTGAAATAGAATCTGTCTATGTTGGTGGAAAGCAAGTTGCGAAAAATGGACGAATGATTGAGTTTGACGTACAAAATACAATCGTAGATTCTTCTTTAAAAGATAGTATTCATATTCCTTCTATTCACAAACAGGATCTAAACATCCCTGTAAAAAAACATCAAGTTGCTAACATTATTGAGATCATCCCAAATAGTTTACTTACCAATCATTTGGTGGAAGAGATTAATCATGAGGGTGGTTCCTTCAAACCCTGCATAGAAAGAGATCACTTGAAGATAGTGGTGATCGAAAGGCATCGATCCACTGGAAACATTGGGTTAGGAATTGTAAAGGGGTTAAAGTTAAAAAGGGGTGCCATTGCAACAACGATTGCACATGATTCTCATAATATTATTGCAGCTGGTACAAATGATGACGATCTCCTATTTGCTGTAGATCAAATGAAGAACATAGGGGGAGGATTAGTAGCAGTTGATAACAACAAAGTTCTTGCTGCACTGCCTTTACCAATTTCTGGTCTTATTTCTGATGAGAATTACCATTCAGTATATAGGAAACTAAATGATATCAACCATGCTCTTCAAAAATTGGATGCTTCGAGTGAATTTAATCCCTTTTTAACGCTTTCTTTTCTGGCCTTACCAGTTATTCCTCATTTAAAAATTACAGACTTAGGCATTTTCGATGTTACTTCCTTTAAACATATCCCATTATTAGGACAAAATTAAATTAAAAGTGACCAAAGATTAGAGAAACACCATTTCTCTAATCTTTGGTTGTTAGAAAAAATGACACAAAAAACTCGATTTTTCCATCTCTTTGTACGACTTGCCTAAAAACCCTCTGATTTTTTATCTGTTTTATCCAATGACTTTGTTTTTAAAATAATTTAGAATATTGAATAACTTGATTTGTGTTATGTTTTATAACATAAAAAGGCTGGATATTGGACTAAAAGGAAAAAGTTTGTGTGTAAGGGGGATTCCGCGATGAAAATATTGATAAAAAATACAGAAATTATTACCGTAAATAGCGAAAATGAAATTTTCTATGGAGATTTGTTAATAGAAAATGACCGAATTAAAAAAATAGGAGTAAACATTAAGACAGACCATGTTGATAAAATCATCGATGGTAATGGAAAGACTGTTATTCCTGGGTTCATTCATACTCATATTCATCTATGTCAGACTGTTTTTCGCGGCCAAGCTGATGACTTAGAGTTAATGGATTGGCTTTCAAGAAAGATATGGCCTCTTGAAGCAGCTCATGATGAAGAATCAATCTATTATTCTGCCTTGCTGGGGATTGGGGAGTTAATACAAAGTGGTACAACATCTATTGTTGACATGGAAACAGTCCATCATACAGATTTTGCATTCCAAGCAATTGCAGAAAGTGGAATTCGTGCTATATCAGGGAAAGTCATGATGGATAAAGGAAACGATGTTCCAGCGAGGTTACTTGAGAATACGAGGGAATCCATAACTGAGAGTATGAAATTATTAGATAAATGGCATAACCATGACAATGGTCGAATTCAGTACTCGTTTTGTCCTCGATTTGTTATTTCCTGTACAGAACAGCTCTTGAGTGAAGTGAGGGACTTATCACTTAAATATAATGTAAAAGTTCATACTCATGCATCTGAAAACTTAGGTGAAATTGGAATTGTAGAAAAAGAGAATGGGATGAGGAATATTTTGTATCTCGACCATATTGGGTTGGCAAATGAAAGATTAATTCTCGCTCATTGTGTTTGGTTAAATGAGGAAGAAAAAAGGATTATAAAAGAACGCGGGGTCAAGGTGACTCATTGTCCAGGTTCGAATTTAAAATTAGCATCAGGTGTGGCTGAAATTCCCGACTTATTAACCCGTAACATCTCACTTAGTTTAGGAGCTGATGGGGCACCTTGTAATAATAACTTAGATATGTTCAATGAAATGAGGTTGGCTGCCATCATTCACAAGCCTGCACATGGGCCAACAATCATGAATGCAGAGCAAGTGTTACGGATGGCCACCATCGGAGGTGCAAGAGCAATGGGCCTTGAAAGTGAGATTGGTAGCTTAGAAGAAGGGAAAAAAGCAGACCTTGTAATATTAGACTTAAATGATTTCCATGTCTACCCTAACGTTGATGTTAATCCGGTATCAAGGATTGTATACTCCGCTACAAGAGCAGATGTTGAAACAACAATCATTAATGGAAAGATTGTGATGGAAAATAGAATAATGAAAACTCTGAACAAAGAGCTAGTGTTAGCTGAATCTAATAAGGCGATAAAAAGGTTATTAAATCGTATTCCGGAGCTCTATGCATAATCATTCCAAGGAGGTTATTGAATGTTTGATATCTACTCAATCCTTGAACAGCTCAATAACTCAACCACTCAATATATTGCTTCCATCATACAAGTAACGGGATCTTCCTATCGTAAGGAAGGTGCTAGTATGTTGATAAATCATGATGGTTCTTTTGTGGGTGTTCTTAGCGGTGGATGTTTGGAAGCTGACCTGTTTGAACGGATTAAGATAAATGCAGAACGTTCATCTTGGGGACACACGTATGATTTAAAAGCAGAGGACGATTTGTTATGGGGGCATGGAATTGGCTGTAATGGGGTAATACAAGTGTTGGTTGAAAAAGTTGATAAGGCATTAAAGATGAATTTACTAAAGTTTAAAGAAAAATTAGATCAAGGTGTAAATGTTAAAGTCATAAAAAAAATATCTAGGGAGTTTAAAGTTATTGACTATTTATTTATTTGTAGTGATGGAAATGTATTTGGAGTATGGAGTACAGATTATAAGCCAGAGTTGCTTGAAAAGTTAGAGAATGGAACTATCTTTGATGATGAATCTAGTGTTTATTACTATAGCTATCTTTATAGAGCCAGACCTAATCTCCTTATATTTGGTGCAGGACCGGATGCCATCCCTTTAGCCTCACTAGCGAAACAAAACGGTTATCAAGTATCGATATGTGATTGGAGATCAGCTTACTGTAACCGTGATTGTTTCCCAAGTGCTGATCAACTAGTTTTAGGGAATCCTTTTGAACTTATTTCAAAAGTTAATCTAAAGGAAACAGATGCAGCAGTTATTATGACTCATCATTTTCAAAAAGATAAAGAAATACTTACCCATTTATTAACTAGAAATCTTCGTTATTTAGGGATTTTAGGTTCCTTAAATCGAACGAAAAGGTTAGTTGGAGGAATTGATCTACCTGATTGGGTTCATTATCCGGTTGGATTAAATATACATGCGGAAGGACCTTTTGAAATAGCGATAAGCATTATGGCAGAAATCATAAAAAATCAAAAACATCCACTACTAAATAAGGAGATTATGACTATATGAGGGATAACATTTATGCGATTTATCTTGCTGCCGGAGCTAGTAGTCGAATGGGATTCAATAAATTGTTACTTGAATTAGGTGATCAAACCCTTGGTAGTAACGGGTTACATGCGATACTTCAATCAACGATAAAAAAGACATTTGTCATCTCAAGGGTAGGTGATGATCTATCTTGGATGAATCCAATTTATTATACAGAAAAGTTCTATTATCAGTGGAAGCCAATCTATAGCATGCATTCAACAGAAGGCCAATCACAATCTTTAATATGTGGCTTACATGAAGCTTCAAGATATTCACCTGAAGCATATATCGTCTTACTTGCTGATCAGCCCTTTGTATCAACACATATGATCGAAGTGTTAATACAAGAATATAGAAATTCAGTGTCAATGAATGAGGAATTTGACTATATTGCAGCAAGTGACCGTGGAATCGTAAAGCCTCCTATTATCTTTAATCATACAAGTCTTCCTAAGCTTTTAGAGCTTAGAGGTGACATAGGTGCACGAGCATTAATTCATTCCGGAGTCTTAAAAGGGAAATTGGTTGAATTTAACGATCCGCGTTTATTTATTGATATTGATACGATTCAAGATTATGAGAAAATCGTCAATAACCATGAACCGATTGAAAAAATTTAAGCATTATTTGAGATGAAGGTCATTAAACTAGGGGGTTACTCATGGCTAAAGTACAGATACCCGATACCGTTGAAAAGGCTTGGGAAAGTATACAACAAGAGTTAAATGGGACGATTATCTCTGGAGGAACACTTTTACAAATAAAGTGGGAAGCAGGAGAGGTGGTTCCGGATTCTCTAGTTAGTTTGGAATGGATAAAGGAAATTTCAGGAATAGATGATGTCAGTCATTGTGGAAGAAACTTTATTAAAATTGGAGCAATGACCCCTTTGGCTGTATGTATGAAACATCCATTAATTTTAGAGAATGCAAGAGTACTAGCTGAAGCTTGTAAACAAATTGGGTCTCCTGCTGTAAGAAACAGAGGTTCGATTGGAGGGAATATTTGTAGTAGAATCGGGGACTCCATTCCTGCTCTACTTGCCGTAGATGCAGAAGTGACAACCTATGATGGAAATCAATATCGAACAATGAGACTCATTGAATGGTTAGAGTTTTATAATTCTAAGTCTACATTGTTGACGGAAATATTAATTCCTTACAATAAGCAGGAATCCTCTTGTTTTTTTTATAAGAAAATTGGAAGAAGAGAAGCTTTTACAGGTGCACTTATCACCGTTGCTATTTGCTGTAAGGTAAATTCAGATATGTCGGTTGAGAATATAAGATTGTGTGTTGGAGGAGGTCAAAATCAACCGAATCGATTAAGAAGATCTGAATCATTCTTACTTAATGATAAGATAACGTCTCTAAAATTAGAGAAGCTTCAGGAGAAAATAGAAGATGAAATTAGTTCTTATACAGATGCGTTTGCAACGAAGGAATACCGAAAAACAGTTGCAGCAAATTTAATGATTGCTTACTTATCAGATCTATTTTCTGAAAGAACGAAAGGGTGAATGAGGTGAAATTAAACCGTCAAAACACAGGAAATCGATGGGTTACTAGACCTGATGGTAAGCTCAAAGTCTCCGGAAAACTTAAATATCTTACAGATTATTCCTTTCCAGGTATGATTTATGGAAGGATTTTAAGGAGCAAATATCCACATGCCATTATTACTTCAATCAATGTAAAGCCGGCACTTCAATTAGAAGGTGTAATGGCTGTTATTACAT
>JBEQAC010000111.1:0-10331 GCA_041640535.1 Bacillaceae bacterium | reverse complement strand
GCTGAAGATCTCATGATTCACCCAACATATGCAGTCATTTTTCCAAGAACAAAAGAAGGAGTATATACGTTATCTGCGTTTCCTCCAAAAGCAAAAGATGAAGCCACCATTCACATAGATCAATATACTGGAGCTGTATTAGCTGATTATCGATACCAACACTACGAACCGATTGGTAAATTAATGGCCTGGGGGATTACCGTTCATAAAGGATTAGAATACGGCTTAATGAATCAACTTCTGTTACTTTTACTATGTATAGGAGTGATTGGAGTAACGATAAGCGGAGTTATATTGTGGTGGAAGAGGAAACCAACAGAACATATAGGGGCTCCTAAAACACCAGATGGAAAAACTGCAATAGGCTTTATGATCTTAATGATCATCATGGGAATTATCTTCCCATTGGTAGGGTTATCCCTTGTGTTTATTATTTTGCTCGATTGGTTAATCATTAGGAGAGTTCAAAAATTAAAGAAATTCTTCAATTCTTAAATTAGAAGGCGGTAAAAATGAACGTTTATAAAATTTTGTTTTTATTGGGTTTTACTTTATTTATTTCAGGTTGTTCATTGAATGAAGGGACAGAAAATTTATATAGACAAGAAAATGTCTTGAACATAGAATTGGTGATACCAACCGATATGGAGGTAAACAATGAATACGAGCTTCAAGCCATCCTTACGGAACAAGTTGATAAAGTTCCGGAGATAGAGAACATCACATTTACGATCTGGAAAAATGGAAATGACAATCGAAAAGATATTCTTCCTGAAAATGATGGGAATGGAACCTATAAAATTCATACAATTTTTGAAGAAGAAGGATTATATTTTATAAAGGTTGAAGCCAGCACAAAGGATTCTTCGGTCATGCCAACGAAACAATTTACGGTTGGCACTCTATCGGAAGAAGACTTAAATTCTTTGCACGAACAAATAGAAGAAGAACACCATGAAGGGCATCATTAAATATAATTATGGTAATCTTTTGTTTTCACATTGACAAATAAGAATCATTACGATATGATTACAAATGAAAAAATGAATACCTCGTTAGGTGAGGCTCCTGTGTAGGAGATATGCTGCTGCCCAAAAACGTCGAAAGACGCCAATGGGTCAACAGAAACCATCGACTTAAGGTGGTTTTTAATGTAGCTGGATGTAATCCTATGCCACACAGTGCTAAAGCTCTACGAATGGAGGAAACGATTTTATTTCGCATGCTTATTATGCGAAATCTATTCATGTGCATTCAAGCACCTTCTTTCGTAGGAGGTGCTTTTTTGTTATTAAAAAAGGGGGTGGAGATGTTGGATAGTGATTCGAGTAGTTATAGGTACAACTCATTTGTAAAAAAACAATTGAACATGAATCTAGGATTCCCATCTCTTCCCCTAATAGGAGAAAGATGGGTTTCAATCGAAAGGGGAATTCATCATGGTAAGATTAGACCAACAAAATCGAGAAGAATATACAAATAAGATCATTCAAACATTAAATGATCAAGATATGAATAATTTTAGAGACCTTTTTTTAGAGCTGCATCCAACCGATCAAATTGAATTTTTAGAAACAACGAACAAGAAACAAAGAACAATCATCTATAAGTATATTAAACCAATAGAATTTGCTGAGATTTTTCAAGGCTTAGAGGTAACAAAACAAAAGATATATATGGCAGAATTACCACAAAACTATGCGATTGATGTATTGAATCATATGTCGTATGACGATATTGCAGATTTTTTAGGCGAATTGCCAGAAACGACAAGAGAACTGTATTTAAGTCTCATGAACCAAGAAGAAGCAAAGGAAGTTATTCAATTATTAAAATATGAAGATCGTACAGCCGGGGCAATTATGACAACGGAATTAATTTCTGTTTCGTCTTCTGAAACCATTGGCATAGTGATGGACCGATTACGCTTGGAAGCACCTGATGCGGAAACCATTTACTATCTTTATGTCATTGATGAAGAGCTAAATCTTGTAGGTGTGGTTTCCTTAAGAGACCTTATTGTTTCTCCTTTAGAAAGGAAAATTGAAGAAGTGATGCATACAAGGGTGGCTTCAGTTGAAACACATACTAAACAAGAAGAAGTGGCAAGAAAAATAAAAAAATATAACTTATTAGCCTTGCCGGTTACTGCACAAGGGAAGCTTGTAGGAATTATTACAGTGGATGATATCATGCATGTGGTTGAAGAGGAAACGGAAGAAGACTTTGGTGAAATTTCAGCAGCAAGGGGATCAATGGATACGACAATTTCTTCTTTTTCTGCGGCAAAGAAGCGTGCTCCTTGGATCATCGTATTAATGTTTTTAGGGTTAGTTACGGCAGGTGTAATTGGGGAATTTGAAGAGACATTGGAGTCTTATATCCTTTTGGCTGTATTTATTCCGTTAATTATGGACTCAGCTGGTAATACAGGAACACAAGCCCTTGCGGTAGTGGTACGTGGATTAGCTTTAGGAGCTGTGGATCGAGGGTCAATCTCCAAAATGTTAAAACGTGAATTTGGAACAGGGATTATGCTAGGGTTAATTTGTGCTGTTACATTATTAATATTAGTGCCAATTGTGTATCCTGAAGGAGGCTTTTTGTTAGCAGGAATTGTCGGTGTTTCTTTATTCTTAACCCTTTGTTTTTCTACGATGGTTGGAGCAACCGTTCCATTAATAATCAATAAGTTAAAAATTGACCCAGCTGTTGCATCTGGTCCGTTTATTACGACGATTAACGATATTATGGGTTTAATTATATATTTCTCAATCGCAACAGCATTATTAGATTATTTACCATAAGAATAATACAAATAACACCTTCATTAAGAAGGTGTTATTTGTATTAGTAAAGATTAGCAGTGTTGCATGAAAAACAGTAGTTTAGCAAATGATGAAATAAATGATTAGCCCTTAATAGCTATTTCAGCCAAAACAGGAATATGGTTAGATATAGATATAAATTTGAGGAGAATAAAGAATGTCATATAAACAAATAAAATGGTTAATCCTTTTAATACCTACGATAACGATTGGGCTTTGGGAATATGTGCGACATGAGTTTTTACTTCCTTACTTGTCAATGGAGATGGGAAACTTACTGGCACCCGTTATTGTTTTCTTCGTTACAATGGTCTTTGTGGTGAAACTTTTTAGAATGATGGAGAAAATTAGAGGGGATTTAGAGAGAGAAAGAGAACAAAAAATTATTCTTGAAGAAAGAGAAATGCTTTCTCGTGAGTTACATGATGGAATTGCCCAATCATTGTTCCTTCTATCGGTGAATATGAATCAATTAGAGAAGTCTGATGAGAAAATTAAAAGCAATGAAATCTATCAAAAGGTAAAGAAGACAGCCAAACATATTCACGATGATGTAAGACAAGCAATCTTTAACTTACGGAATGCGAAAGAAGAAAAAATAAATCATAAAGAATCTTCTATTAAACAATTAATCTCCAACAGTAAACAAGAAATGACTCAACAAGTCCACATCAGCTGGGATATCACTGACGATTTCTTCTCACCGGTTGAGACAATTGAGCTTTATGCATGTATAAAAGAAGCTTTAATGAATATTCGGAAGCACTCAAAAGCAGAAAACATATGGATTTCAGCAAATGCGAACATGGATGGTTGGGTTTGTAAAATTGAAGATGATGGTGTTGGGTTTAACCTTAACCAAATGAATCAAGGGTACGGAATTGCGATTATGAAGGATCGGGCTAAAAAAATGAGTTGGAGCCTATCCTTTTCTCAAAACGATGATAAAACAACTGTAAAAATAAGTAAGGAGAATAAAAAATGAGCCAACCATTTCGAATCTTAATTGTAGATGATCATGAACATGCGCGAGAGGCAATTAGAGAGATTTTATCATCCTATCAAAATTTTCTTGTTGTTGGTGAAGCGACAAACGGAAAAGAAGCGATAAAAATGACAGAACAGCTTATGCCGGATTTAATCTTAATGGATATTAACATGCCAGTAATGGATGGATTGGAAGCAACGAAAATGATAAAAGTTAATTATCCATATGTAAAAGTGGTTATAATTACAGTTTCAGATGAAGTAACGAATTTGTTTGAAGCATTAAAAAAGGGAGCTCAAGGATATTTAATTAAAAATATTGACCCATCTACCTGGTATGACTATTTGCAAGCGGTAGCTGATGATGAAGTACCAATGAATGAAGATATCGCGTTAAAAATTCTTCAAGAATTTACGAACCAAAAAGAAAAACAAAGCCAACATAACCCTTTGTCATCCCGTGAACAAGAGGTGCTACATCTAGTCGCAAGAGGAAACACGAATAAACAAATTTCTGCTACATTATGTATCTCTGAATATACGGTCAAAAATCATTTGAAAAATATTTTACAGAAGCTACATCTTGAGAATAGAGTACAACTAACAAGGTATGCCTATGAGCAAGGGTGGATTGATAATAAAACTAAGTAGAATAGATAAAATTTAATACAAACATTTCTACATCTGTCCACACGCAATGAATGGAACAAAACTATAATAAATAAGACGATTTATTTGTGGAGGGAAAGAAATGGGGGATGAAGAAAAGCATTTAATTGGCGCTTGGCTAGATGGAATTGGGACAATACTATCTGCGATGGCTGAAATTAATGCCTTGTCAGGGGAACGAAACCATCATGTAGTAGTGATTGGGGAAGGTCTACAAGCGGTTGGGACGATGATTATTGGCACGGTTGAAAATGATGATCCTTTAGATTTTGCTGGTAATTGGATTGATGGTGTAGGGGCAGCCACAAGTTCATATGGTGCATATTTACAAGCCATAGATGTTGAAAATGGAGATGAAACAGCTCGCCTTGAAATTCTAGGAGATTCCTTTCAATCAATGGGGGCATCGATGAGTGCCTTAGCGGATTTTTTACAAGGAGAAAATCTTTTAGCTTTCGGAAATACTTTACAAGGGGTTGGAGCAGCTTTAGAAGCCATTGGTGGAGTATATGAGTTAAATGAAAAAGAAGAAGGTCAGTTAATGACAGCTATTGGTGCAACAATACAAGCGATAGGTTCAAACTTTAATGCTATTGTTGTTACTAGAGAATTCTTATTACAAGATAATAGGAATAGTATTTAGAGTTGTTGTACCATCTCCTTACTTCAGTGCTATAAATAAAAATCATTACGATTTATTGTTGACTATGCTTATTTATTTATGTATAGTAAATGAGTGCAAATAATAATGATTACGATTTATAGTTTCATAAAGAAGTTTGTTATAAGGAGTGGAATTAAAGTGTTTAAAAAGCTATTATTTTTATTAATTTTTACCCTTCTTTTCGTTACGGGGTGTGGGAATCAGGCAACAGAATCTGATTCACCTAAAAATACAGAAGAATCAACCGAATCATCTAAAACTGGCGATAAGTCAGTAACGCTGTTGTATAGTTTCGCATCTAAAACAATAGACCCTCATCAGGACTGGATGGGTGTCCGTGCAGGCATTGCAGAGACCTTAGTTAAAATTGATGAAGACTTAAACATACAACCGTGGGTAGCAGAATCATGGGAGCAAAAGGATGAGAGAACATGGACGTTCAAAATAAGAGATGGAGTAACGTTTCATGATGGTACTTCTGTTGATGGAGAGGCGGTAAAAGCTTCATTTGAACGGTTATTGAATGTGAATGATGCGATTGCGTCAAACTTAAAAATCGAATCAATGGAAGCGAATGAACAAGAAATTACATTTGTAACGAATGAAGCGTACCCTGCTTTTTTATCTGAGTTGGTACATACAAATGCATCAATTATTAAGGTAGATACTGAGAATATTAGTGAAAAACCAATTGCAACCGGCCCGTTTAAAGTTGTAGGCTTTACAGCGGAAGCAGAGATTAAATTGGAAAAATTCGAAGACTACTGGGATGGAGCAGCCAACTTGGACCAAGTCACAGTCAAGTTTAACTCTGATGGGAATGTTCGTGCACTTGCCCTTCAATCAGGAGAAGCTGACATTGCCTATCATTTGCCTCCAGAGGCGCTAAATCCTATTGAAATTAGTGAAAAACTTCGTGTTGAATCCATTTCAAGCTTACGTGTACATTTACTTCTTTATAATGCACAAAAGCCTGCATTACAAGATGTCAATGTCCGGAAAGCACTTGATCTATTAATCAATCGCCCTGTAGCCGTAAGCGAGATTATGAATGGGCATGCAACTGCGGCTAATGGTCCATTTAATCCTGACTTTGTTTTTGCAACTGACAAAGAGCCAGCAGATTATGACCCAGCAAAAGCAGAGGAATTATTGAAAGAAGCTGGTTATGAAAGAAATGCAGCTGGGAGGCTGGAGAAAGATGGAGAGGTTTTAGAGTTAACATTGGCAACCTACCAAGGTAGGCCAGAGCTTCCATTAATGGCACAGTACTTACAAGCAGAAGCAGCAAATCTTGGAATTGATATAAAGATTGTGACAGTAGAGAACATAGATAGTTATTTATGGGAGAAACAAAATGAATGGGATTTAGTAACCTATTCAGTTCTAACAGCTCCTCGTGGGGACGGTGGCTATTTCTTAAATGTTGCTTATTTACCCGAGGGTTCATTAAATCCAGGACAGATTAATATATCAGAACTGAATGAGATTACGAAACAACTTAATGTAACCGCAAATCTTGAAGAGCGGATTGAACTGCAAAAGAAAGCTGTAACGATCATTCAGGAGGAGGTACCACAATCATTTATTCTACATCCTCATATCATTGTTGGAGTGAATGAGCGTGTCATAAATTGGAACCCAGGATCTGAAGAATACTATATTATTACAAATAAAATGGATGTAAAATAAATGATAGGTGAAAGTGTCTTTATTGATACTTTCACTTTTCTTGTTCATATTTTAGAAGTTGGCAGGTGAGAAACAAAATGGGTAGAGTATTATCTATTATTGGATCAAGGATTATTCAATTAGTAATTATGGTTTTAGTTCTTTCTTTTATCACGTTTTTATTAATGAAACTTACACCAGGTGATCCAATTCGAGCGATTTTAAAAGTTGATGATATGGTATCAACGACAGCTGATGAAGAAAGGTTAAAGAAAGAATACGGCTTTGACCAGCCCATTTTCGTTCAATATGGTCGGTGGATTTGGGGTGTTGTACAATTTGACCTTGGAGAATCGATTATTGCGAAAAGACCTGTTTTAGACATGATTATGAGTCGATTGCCAGCAACAATTGCTTTAACCATAGGTGGCATGGTGGTTCTTTTTTTACTTTCAGTTCCTCTCGGAATAGTAGGTGCTGTATATGAAGGGCGATGGCCTGATTATTTAAGTAGATGGATTGCTATGTTAGGTGCGTCCATTCCAAGCTTTTGGCTTGGATTGTTATTAATCTATGTTTTCTCTTTAAAACTGAATCTGCTACCTGTTATGGGGAAGGGGACAATGGCTCATTTTATACTTCCATCTATCACTCTTGGAGTTGCGATGGCACCAATCTATATTCGTTTACTTAGAGAACGTCTTATTTCTACTTTGCAGAGCTCTTATATTGAAGCGGCTAAAGCAAGAGGACTTCGAAAGGAACGAATTCTTCTTTTTCATGCGCTAAGAGGAAGTCTTATTCCTTTAGTTACGATGTTTGGATTAAGTATCGGAAGTCTACTCGGAGGAATTACCGTGATTGAGATTTTGTTTTCATGGCCAGGTATGGGGGAGCTTATTGTGAATTCGGTCATGCAACGTGATTATCCTGTAATCCAAGGATATATTTTAATTGTCGGTTTTTTAGTCGTGGTTTCCAATCTTTTAGTAGATTTAATGTATTTGATGATTAACCCTCAAATTAAGCAAGGAAAGGAGGTTGGGTAATGGAATCAACAGTATTTAGCAAAACCTCTCGGCTTCTCCGTAATCCTAATATGAGTATAGGAGTGCTAATTGCTACCTTGCTAACAGTAATTGTTTTTCTTGGTGGAGCGATCATTCCCCATGATCCATTTCATGTAGATATGGGCAATAGGTTGCAAGGATCATCTAGCGTTCACTGGCTTGGTACAGATCAATTAGGACGGGATGTTTTTTCAAGACTGGTTTATGGAGCGAAATTAACAATTGGATTAGGGATGTTCGCGATTTTCATGGCCATTTGTATTGGTGTGCCAATTGGACTTGTTTCGGGTTATATTGGTGGAAGAGTTGATGCTTTTTTTATGAGAATCATAGATGGAATTTTAGCTTTTCCTGATTTTATACTAGCCATTGCGATTGCTGGAATGCTTGGTCCTAGCTTATCAAATATCGTGATTGCAATTGTTTTAGTGCGATGGATTGTTTATGCTCGAGTTGTACGTGGATTAGTCCTTGCGGAAAAAGAAAAAGACTATGTATTGGTTTCGAAAGTGTCACATTCTAGCTCATTTAAAACGATTCGTGTGCACCTATTGCCTCAAGTCATGCCAGATATCATTGCTATGGCTGCTATTGATGTTGGCAAAGTAATTCTACTAATTTCAGCCTTTTCTTATATTGGACTTGGAGCCCAACCACCAATTCCAGAATGGGGAGCGATGCTTAACGATGGCCGTGGCTACTTTCAAGTCGTACCTTCACTGATGATATACCCAGGACTTGCCATTATGTTAACGGTTCTATGTTGTAACCTATTAGGGGATGGGTTGAAAAGTTATTTTGATATTCGTAAAGGGAGGGATTATGTGTGAGCGAGCTTCTTATATCGATTCAAGATTTACAAATTGAAAATAGATTGGGAGATAAATCCCTTTTAAAAAAGGTGAATGTGGAAGTGAAAAAAGGCGAGATTGTCGGCTTAATTGGGGAAAGTGGAAGTGGGAAGAGTTTAACCGCTAAAGCGATTATGGGTCTTCTTCCATCAAATATGAGTCTATCAGGACAACTCTATTATAAAAATGCTAATCTGTTAACAGTCACTTCTGAGGAGCATCGTAAGCTTTTAGGTAATGAAATTGGGATGATTTTTCAAGATTATCGTGGAAGTTTTACTCCTTTTATCAAGATTGGAAAGCAAATGGTAGAAACGATTCGCACACATTACACTGTTAGTAAAAAAGAGGCACAGAACATTTCTTTACAGGTACTTGATAAAATGGGTCTTGATTCAGAGCGTGTCTATCGAAGTTATTCATTTCAATTAAGTGGTGGGCAAGTTCAAAGAGTTGCGATTGCCATGGCCTTGGCATTAAAACCCGCCATGTTAATATGTGATGAAATCACCACTGCGTTAGACGTGATGAGTGGAGAAAAGGTGTTAGATTATATTGATCAAGTTCGAAACGAAACGGGCTGTGCGGTCCTCATGATTACACATGATTTAGCACAAGCTTATAAGAGAACTGATCGAATTTATGTCATGAATCAAGGCGAAATTGTTGAGGAAGGTCTACCAGAACAGATTCGTTGTCACCATAAGCACCCATACACGAAAAAACTTTGTTCATGTTTACTTTCACTTCCTGAAGATATGTCAGTTCAAAGGGAAAGAGTGAATGTGCTATGAGCTTAGTTGTAAATAGTCTATCCAAACATTATTCTAAAAGTGTTCAAGCGCTCAATTCCATTTCATTTCGTGTGGAACAAGGAGAAAGCATTGGAATTGTAGGGGAAAGCGGAAGTGGAAAAAGTACGTTAGCGAGGGTACTTTTAGGATTAGAAGCCTTTAAAGAAGGCAGTGTTACCTTTAATGGTCAACCGATTGCCCCGAAAAAGCGTGTCCATTTACGTGAATACCGAAAGAACGTACAAATGATTTTTCAAGATGCTACAAGTACATTGAACCCAAAGCTGCCAATTTGGAGAAGTTTACTCGAACCCCTAGATAACTTTAAGGAAATATCCCCATCTTTTTTATCAAAAATAGGTCTATCAAGAAAAGAGATTGCAATCGAGCTTTTAGAGGTTGTAGGATTAGATAGGGAGATGGCTGATCGTTATCCTAGCGAATTAAGTGGTGGTCAAAAGCAACGAGTGAGTATTGCTAGAGCGATAAGTATTGAACCATCACTCCTTGTTTGTGACGAACCGACAGCAAGTCTTGATGTAACAGTTCAAGTGCAAATTCTGCGACTTTTAAAGGATCTTCAGCAGAAAACGAACATGACGATTCTTTTTATTTCACATGATATACGGGCAGTCACATTTTTATGTGAAAGATTAATTGTACTTAAAAATGGATCGATTGTTGATCAGTTTAAGCTAGAAGAGCTTTATGATAAGGAACGACATCCTTATACAAAAGCCTTAATTAAGGCAGCACAAATAGATTAAAAAAAATTTAGTGATATATCCTGATTTTTT
>JBEQAC010000110.1:0-10386 GCA_041640535.1 Bacillaceae bacterium | reverse complement strand
TTGGTGAACCTGAATGTTGGAAGATTTCAATTCCTGTAAAGAATGAAAGCACAGAACATCTAGGTATTATCCAAAATTGGATTGAGGCCATTCTTTATAGTAAACCGTTACTAGCGCCTGGTAATGAGGGAGTAAAGGGATTAGAAATCTCGAATGTATTTATCTATCTTCATGGTTAGATCAAACGATTGAATTACCCATTGATCAGGATCTTTACTATGAAAAGCTACAAGAAAAAATAAAACAGACGCAATATAAGAAACAGAATAAAAAAATGTAACGTTAGACGTGACGGGAACGCATTAGAGATAAAAAAGGAGTTATTCCCTTTTTAAATGGGGTAACTCCTTTTCTTTTTAAATCATATTTATTTTAACGGATTCCCTATAAGAGTTCGAACTCCGTAAACTCCACCTGCAATTTTCCCTTCAGTTGAACTAAATTTCACTTCAACTTTGTCCTTTCCACCCGTTAATTCTTGAGGAATTGGATATACGACGTCGATTAGGCTATCTCGTTTATTTGCTTTCAGTGTCTGCTCAGCGATTACTTTTCCATCTACTGAAATATGGAACTGACGTTCATATTTGTTTCCATTTATATACATATCGCCATCGCTTCCAAAATAAGAAACCATTAGAAAGTTTTCCTCTTCAGGCTTAATTTGCATTTGATAGCTAAAGAAGCCTTCATCACGTGAATCCCGCCAGCCCCTTTGAACAATATTAACATAACCGGACTTTGAATTTTGAGCTTTCATTTCATGTTCAACCTCTGGTTGTTGTTCATTTGGTTGAACAATGTCAATGGTTATAGCCTGTAATTTATCTACTTCATCCTGTTTTTTTGCGAGAAATTGTTCGTATCTTTTCTGATCTAAAACATCCCAATACAATGTATAGCGCTGGTGATGAAGTTCATAGAAAGGGATAAGGGTAATCATTTGATTACCAGGTTGTCCTATTGCTTCCGTTTCAAATTTTAACGGAGCGCCTTCAATTGGTTTTATCCATTTTCTCACTTCTTCTTCACTTGTTACTAGAGTAGGAACTGTGATGAGTGGGTGATTATTTAATGATAGATGATCCTCTAAAATATCGGTTTCAGGGAAATTTTCTTTCCCTAAAGCACCCGCTAGTACAATAGGGCCATACATAAATGCAACTTTATTAGATTCATCCCGTTTATGATAAGTGTGAATGTCCATTGGAAGTGTAATTTCAATAATATCACCTGTATTCCATTCTCCATTTAAGGATAAATAGCCACTATTTCCTGGTGATGTATAGGTTTCTTTTCCATTTATAATAGCTGTGACTTCTCTAGAAGCCCAATAAGGTACACGAATTTGAAGTGTAAGAAGCTCATTATTAGCTTCTTCTACAATCAATGTTGTGTTATTAGACTCAGGGAAATTTGTCTGCTGTTTCAATCTGAAATTCTTATGATCATGTAGAACTTCAGAAGAGATAAATAAATTAACAAATAATTCATCTTTCTTTTGATAATAGATACTCCTGTTGTATCGTGCTGGATTTTCCATTCCTGTTCCCGTACAGCACCAGAAGGAGTTATCCGGAGAACAATAGACTTTAAAATGACCTGGCTGTGTGGCAACAAAATAGGTTTTCATTCCTGTCTCTGGATCCTGGGAAGCAAGAATATGGTTATACAAGGCTTTTTCATAGTAGTCCATATACTTCGAGTCTTGATTCCAGCTAAATAAATGCTCCGTTAATTTAAGCATATTATATGTATTACAAGTTTCAGTTGTCTGGATTCCGAGGTCTTCTGTTCCTTCTCTTCCAAAATGCTCATCCTTACTATTTCCGCCAATAACATAAGAGCGTTTTTGTGTAACTTGGTCCCAAAAGAATTGAGCCATTTCACGATACTTTTCAACACCCGTTATTTCATAAAGTTTCGCAGCACCAATGACTTTAGGAATTTGAGTATTTGCATGCTTACCCTCTAATTCATCTTTTTCAATAGATAGCGGCTCTAGGACAGCTTTATGACAAAATCGAATGGCTAGATCAAGATAGTCCTCGTTACCCGTAATTAAATAGAGGTCAGCCATTGCTTCATTCATTCCGCCATGTTCGCAAATTAGCATTCTTTCAAATAGCTCGTCGCTTAAGTTATCTGTTCCATTTTTTGCCCAATTAGAAAGCTTAATTACCACCTCAAGTGCTTTCTGGTGACCTACCAACTTATAGGCATCAATTAATCCAGCATATATTTTATGAATGCTGTACCATGGCACCCATTGATTCCCTAAACTAAAATGTGATACTTCAAAATCACCAGAGAATACCTTGTCAAAACACTCTTTCGGAAAACCACTTACATACCCATCTTCACCCAATGATTGAACATAAGATAGCTCATCAATTGCATAGTTCAATTTTTGTTTTAGCTTTTCATCTTTTGTAACTGCATACATTGTCGATACAGCGGATAGCCAATGACCAATCGAATGACCGCTAATTCCTCTTGACTCCCAGCCTCCATATCGGGGCTTTTTAGATTTTTGACCAGCAGACTCATAACAAGGTGCAACAAGCCTGTCCACATCAAGATAAAGTAAATATTCTTTTCCAATTTCCTCTGAATCCTTGAAAATACCATCTAAAAGTTTTACATTCTCCATTGTTTGTCACCTTCTCATTTGTTGATAACATTATTATGACCCTAAAAAAGGTTTTATGGAATCCACGAAACAACATAATACATATCCTTTTTTTAGATCTACGTGATAAAGTATAGATAAACTTGTCTGGAGGTGATGTTTTATGAATAGTATAGTCCTTACATCATATAGTCTCCCTCTTATAAGAGACATTGGTTATATGGAGGATTTAACGGGAATACAGAGACATCCTGATCGAAAAATGAAAGATATTCATGTTTTTGTCTTTGTAAAGGAAGGTAAGATTCAGGTATTCGAGGATGGAGAAGAGTATCAATTGGAGGCAGGTTCATATCTTTTTCTTAGAAAAAATATCGAACATTGGGGAAAGCATCCCTATTCACCAGGGACAAAGTGGTACTATATCCACTTCTATGATTCACCTATTAACCAAACGGGTGAAGGGGAAAAAGAATATGGCTATTACCCTAATGCTTCGTTGATTTACGAGGATACATATATGACCAAGCTTACGCTGCCTAAACGAGGAAATGTTTTAAATACTGAATATACAGCAGCAAAGCTAAAACAGCTTGTTTTATTATATGAAAGTCCACAGCCTTTAAGGCCATTGCAGCTAAGTCTTCAAACATTTCAATTCTTTATTGAACTATATTCTAGTCATTTAGATGAGAACAGAAAATCCAAAAAACACTTTATTGTAAATCAAATGATTGAGTTATTAAGAAGCTCTCCTACAGATAAAATATCAGGAGAGGAAATCGCACATTCTCTTGGAATGAATTATTCATATCTAAGTACATTGTTCCGTGAACAAACAGGGAAAAGTGTAAACCGATTTCAAAATGAGCTAATGATAGAGGTAGCTATTGAAATGTTTAAAAAGAACGAAGGAAATGTTTCGGAAGTAAGTGACTCTTTAGGGTTTTCTAATCCATTTTATTTTAGCCGTGTATTTAAAAAAATAACTGGAGTTTCACCTACGAATTATTTGAACAATTATAGATACCATTATTAAGTTTATATATATTCCATTGCAGCTGTATATCAATTTTCATAAAACCAAAGGCAAACCTTTCTTTTCGTCCTATTTTCATGTAAAATACTCCTTATGATAATATATATCAGATATTAAGACCTAGTCATAAAAATGAATGTAGGGTGATGGAATGAAATCTATTGGTATCATAGGAGCAGGTGCCTATGTTCCGGAGCGTATTGTAACAAATCATGATTTGGCAATGAAAGTCGATACAAATGATGAATGGGTTCGTACACGAACAGGGATAGAAGAACGAAGAATTGCTGAGGATGATATTGATACGTCACATATGGCAATTATTGCTGCTAAAAATGCACTTGAAGATTCATCGCTCTTGGCTAGTGATATAGAGTTAATTTTAGTTGCTACGGCAACGCCAGATTCCTCTTTTCCCTCTGTCGCATGTATGGTTCAGGAAGCTCTTGGGTTAAAGAATGTGCCAGCAATGGACATTAGTGCTGCTTGTTCAGGATTTGTGTATGCACTTGTAACTGGAAAACAATTTATTGAAACAGGAGCTTATAAAAAAGTATTGGTGATTGGTAGCGAGAAATTCTCCAAAATTGTAGACTGGACAGACAGAAATACGTGTGTACTGTTTGGAGATGGTGCAGGAGCAGTTGTCTTAGGTGAAGTGGGGGAAGGAAAAGGAATTCTTTCATTTGATTTAGGTGCTGATGGGACTGGTGCAAATCATTTAGTTGTTAACAAAAAAACGAACTTTGTAGAAATGAATGGGAGAGAAGTCTTTAAATTTGCTGTTCGCCAGTTACCTGAGACCTGCATAAAGGCCCTGGAGAACGCAGGTCTCAAAAAAGACGATTTAGATTTTCTTGTTCCACATCAAGCAAATATCCGTATCATTGATGCTGCAATTGATCGGCTTGGTCTTGATAAAGAGAAGGTATCTACAACACTTAACATTCATGGGAATACTTCAGCAGCCTCTATACCACTAGCATTATATTCTGATCTTCAAAACGGTAAGATAAATGATGGAGATGTAGTTGTGATGGTAGGATTTGGAGCAGGATTAACATGGGGATCTGTTTGTATGAGATGGGGTAAATAGATTAGTTAAAAAGGGAGAGGAATAAATGAAAAAGCGGGTTGTCATTACGGGGATTGGTGCTGTAACACCATTAGGTAACGATGTAAAAACGACATGGGATAAAATTAAAAATGGTGAATCAGGAATTGACTATGTTACAAAGATTGATTCGGAAAAATTTAGTGTCAAAGTGTCAGCAGAGGTAAAAGGTTTTAAACCAGAGGAATACATGGATGGTAAGGAAGCAAAAAGAATGGCTCGTTTTACCCAATTAGCCATTGCAGCTAGTAAAATGGCTTTTGAAGACTCAAAGGTCCAAATTGGTGAAAATGTAAATCCAGACCGTGTAGGAGTTTGGATTGGTTCGGGGATTGGTGGTCTTGATGCATTTGAGGAACAACATAAGAAGTTTTTAGACAAGGGTCCAAAGCGAGTAAGCCCTTTTATCATTCCGATGTTGATTCCTGATATGGCATCAGGTCGTGTATCAATTGAACTAGGTGCAAAAGGAATAAATAACTGTTCTGTTACAGCTTGTGCTTCTGGCGCAAATTCGATTGGTGATGCATTTAGAGTCGTTCAAAATGGAGATGCTGATATCATGATTGCTGGTGGAACAGAAGCTGCCATTACTGAAATGACTGTGGCAGGCTTTCAAAATATGACAGCTCTTTCGACTAATCCTAATCCGAGCAATGCGAGTCGTCCATTTGATAAGAATCGGGATGGATTTGTCATTGCAGAAGGTGCAGGGATTATCATTCTAGAGGAATTGGAACATGCTTTAGCTCGAGGAGCAAAGATTTATGGTGAGCTTGTAGGCTATGGGGCAACGGGTGATGCCCATCATATTACAACACCAGCTCCAGATGGTGAAGGGGGGCAGCGCGCAATGAAGCTTGCCTTAAAGGATGCGGAAATAGCACCTGATCAAGTCGATTACATTAATGCTCATGGTACATCAACATTTTATAATGATTTATATGAAACAAAGGCGATTAAAGAAGTATTTGGGGAGCATGCGTATAAGCTATCAGTTAGCTCAACAAAGTCTATGACAGGTCATTTATTAGGTGCAGCTGGGGCAATTGAAGCAATCTTCTCTGTACTTGCTATTCAAGATTCAATCATACCACCTACAATTAATTATGAAACACCTGATGAAGAATTGGATTTGGATTATGTTCCAAATGTAGCAAAGGAAGCAAATGTCAATGTTGTTCTTTCCAATTCACTAGGATTTGGTGGTCATAACGTGACCTTAATTTTCAAAAAAATATAACACTTACAAATGCCGAGCACTCTTTTTTATAAGAGAGCTCGGCATTTTCTTTTGTTATTCGAAACATTTTATTGATTTATAAATCGCTTTCAATCAAACTAAAGAAGAGAATACTGTCTTTTTTAACTAAACGAAACTAGTGCTAATAAGGAAGTGAATCTATGTTTGACCTATCATTTTGGCTTCTCTCAATCATCATCGCGATCTTGATCGGCTTTTCAAAGACATCTATCTCTACTTTAGGAATTGTCAGTGTTGTATTAATGATGCAAATCTTTCCAGCAAAGGATTCAGTTGGAGTGATTCTACCGATGTTAATAATAGGAGATATCATTGCTGTTATTTACTATCGTAAAAGTGTTGTTTGGAAGTACTTATTATCTCTGACACCTTCTGTTATTGTGGGGATCATTGTGGGGTATTTCTTTTTATTAAAGGTGAATAATGAATTTTTAGCTCTTATTCTAGGAATCTTAATTTTAACGCTTATTTTTCTTCAACTAATTAAAGATCGTATAGAGGTTGGACTTAATGAGAAGTTGCAAAATTCTTCGTTTTTTACCGGATCAATGGGAGCTCTAGCTGGCTTTGCAACCATGATTGGAAATGTTGCTGGTGCCATTATGGCAATTTATTTGCTTGCAAAAGAGTTACCTAAAAAGGAGTTCATTGGAACGGGAGCATGGTTTTTTCTTATTGTTAATGTTATTAAAGTACCATTTTATATACACTTAACCATGATTACGACTGATTCTCTCATTTATAATAGTATCTTAATTCCGTTTATTTTATTAGGAGGATTTGTGGGGATTAAGGTTATACGGTACATACCACAAAAAGTATTTCAATGGGCGATTCTTATTTTTAGCGCCATTGGAGCAGTTAGAATTATCATAACTTATGTATTCTAATAATGGTTCCTATCATTTGAACATATAGATATTTTCGGCTAGAATAAGTAAGCATGCAAAAAGAAGATAGAAAGAGGTATTTACATGATTGATCATATTGTTTTAGTAAAATTTGCTGAGACGACTACACAGGAGCAATTACAAGAAGTAGTCGATCGTTTTAGAGCATTGAAGGATAAGCTTACAGGGATTGTAGATCTTCAAGCAGGTCTAAATTTTTCTGAGAAAAATCAAGGATATCAAGTAGTCCTTTCCGTTCGATTTGAAGATAAAAATGCACTTGAAGCATATGGTCCTAATCCAGATCACCAAGCCGTTGCAGCCTATATCCGTGAAGTTGGAAGAGTGGACAGTATCGTCGTGGATATAGAAATTTAACGAACCAAATATTATGCATAAGTAAAAGCAATGGATATTAATCTTAACGGGTTCTATTTTGAAGTGCAAAATACGAATTAACATTGCTTTTAGTATAGTCATTCGCACTAGATAAAAAATCAATTTGGCAAGTAAATCAGCAAAGAAAAATGCTTGGAGACATATACTCCAAGCATTGTTTATCCCAAGATAAGCACCGGTTCAATAATTTCCAAATCTTCAAGAATCGCCAGGAAATAAGCTACTAATATAAGCGGAGAAATTCCTCTTAATGAAGAAATAGCACAAAAAATAGACTGAATAGACGGAAAGATTCCGCCTATTTAGTCGAAAAACAAGAAAATGGACCATTTTACTTTGCTTAACCGGAAAACTTCGCTTATATCCCCCGAACCGAGCTCTATTCTGTAGGCTAACCGGAAAACTCCGCTTATTTAAACTCCCTCAGAGGTTACTCATTTAAGGATAAGAAAGAATGTCTGAGCATCTCAGACATCAACACCCACCCCCTGGTAGTTTAATATCATTTTTAGCACTCCAATTAGCATGCGAATTTTCATGCTGACATAAATTTATGTCACAGTGTTAAAAGGGGTTCGAAATTCAGGGCGGATTTACCGTTCATTTTATTAAACCCCATATATATCAACAAAAAAGAAGCAGTCTAATTCAGTTGCGAATAGGACTGCTAATTGGTGTGATATTTTAGTTTTTGTATTCGAAATCCGAACCCGTTATATTAATCTTCCATTGCTTTTACTTCTTAAAGAAATTCAATAGCAATAAGTGCAGGTTTTTTTGAATTATGGTAAATGAAATGCACAGTTTCTCCCGCGAATTTTTCGTATTTTTGTGCAGTAGCATACGCAACTTCAAGAACCGTTGGTTTCCCACCTATATTAACTTCAATTGATAAATTATCAACTGCACCAATAATTGTGCCTTTTGCTTTAACGATATTTCCCTTAATTTTCAGCTTTTCACCAATTAATATATAATCTCTTTGAAAATCATTAATAGCTTTAATGCTCTCAATTGTCGTATTATAGCGTCTAGCAATGCTCCAAAGTGTATCACCAGGCACTACTACATAGGTGGCACTCTCTATTTTTGAATTTTTTTCTTTTATGCTTTCAAGGACTTTGATTTTGTGATTAGCAGAATATACAGGTATTTCTAAGTTCTGTCCTTGTTTGATTATATCTGAATGTAAGCCATTTAGTTTTTTTATTTGTTCAATGGATACATTATATTTTTTTGCTAGGTAAAATAATGTATCACCTGATTCGACTTTATGGACTGGTATAGAAAAATGTTCTTCTATGTCATCTTCTTCTAAATGATGATAATTTGCATGGGTAGGTACTTCAAGCTTTTGTCCTACTCTTATAAGGTCAGAGTGCAATCCATTAACTTCTTGAATCTGTTTAATGGTGACTCCATATTTTTTTGCTAAGGAAAAAAGCGTATCCCCTTTTTGGACAGTATAAACACTAGCATCGGCTGAGGCGATTTTATAGTTGATGTTCATTAAGGCACCTGTAACTAATGTACCTGCTAAGGTATACTTTGCTATCTTTAATTTTCGGACATTAGCCAATTTTCTTCGTTCCTCTATTATTCTTTCCTTTCGAGATTTTGAAATCATCTTAAGTTCATATTCAATTGTCATCTAAGCTTCCCCTTACAAGTCACAAATTTTAGAAAATAAGCGGATTTTGTCGAATCCTCATTGTAATAATTTTAATATATTCGTTAGTGAAATAATTTTCTAGGGGGTTAGAGTAAAACGGTAGGAAAGTCTTGTAGGCATTAACCTTACATTTTAAATGGCTGAAAATGGGTATTTAATAAACCAAAAGTATTATGCGTAAATAATAAATGTATCGCTAATTCCCGCTCTCTTAATTCAAATGGTGGGTTTTTTAAATAGTAACTCTAGTTAAATTTACATGTTTTTCCTAATATAGGAAAGTGAATATTTTTAACTTTTCCAATCTCTATCAAAAAAATAGTTGTAATAATTTGGAATAAATATAATAAAGTGTAACTGACTAACTACGAGGGAGGAACACCATGGCAAAAAAGATATTCGTTGGAAATTATAAGGGTGGAGTTGGGAAAACGACGAGTATATATCAAATTGCTTTACATATGGTTGAGCAGGGGAAGAAGGTTTTATTAATTGATCTTGATCCGCAGTGCTCATTGAGTGAGATTTGTTTAGCAAGATCTGAGAAAGTACTCGATGATTTAAAGGAATATGAGTGTTTAAATTATGTTTATGATATGTGGAATCAGAGTAAACAGTACAGACACCTTCAATTTGCTATTGATAAAACGAAGTTAATTAAAGTAACACCTGAAGGTATTCAATATATTCCCTCCAATATCTTTTATAAACATGGTGGCCTAGATGAACTAACACTGCAATTGGATCATAATTTAGAGGATTTGGCTGTGTTACAGCAGTTTTTCCAAAATAGTAGAGTAGAGGATGATTATGAGTATATTTTATTTGATTGTCCTCCTAGTAATAATACAATCACTCAAGGAGCATTTTTATTGTCAGACTTTTACATTATTCCTTCAATTATACAAGCGATGAGTGTTCGAGGAATTGTTCATTACATTAAAACTGTTGAAACGATTTATAAGAAGCATTGTTTTAGAGAAAATGAAATGCTTTTTAGATTGCTATTTGGGGATAAACCAAGGTTAATTGGGATCTTTGAGACCTTAAAAAAAGCCTCTGTAAATAATGCGATTGATTTGGATGAATTAATGGCACATATAAAACAAAACAATATTCACTCCATGCTAGAGGAGGTTGAGATTGGAAAATTCTTATTTACAACGATTATTAATCATTATGAAGCAATTGCAAGGGACACCGCAAAAGGGGTGAAAAGAACAGAATATGAAGAATTAACAGAAGAAATATTAGATTGTTTGGAACAGAGAATAAAAATTAGTTAGGAGTTAAAAACATGGGAAATCATTCCTTTCATGACGTTGTAAAACACTTAACCCAGTTACAATTAATCTATGAAACACTCAATCTTTCAA
>JBEQAC010000109.1:0-10434 GCA_041640535.1 Bacillaceae bacterium | reverse complement strand
GTTTAGAGAAATATCAATGATATCACCGTCAGCTTCGTATTTAGGCATTTCAATCCAATCACCCACACGGACCATATCATTAGCCGCTAACTGAATACCTGCGACAAGCCCTAATAATGAATCTCTAAATACTAACAGGAGAACAGCGGATAATGCACCAATCCCGCTTAAAAGAATAAACGGACTCTCCCCCATTAGGTTGGCAATAATGATGATCACCCCAAGGATGAAGATAATAATTTTAGCCACCTGTACATATCCCTTAATCGGCTTAGTCTTAGATATTTCAAAGGTTTGGTATATATCAGTAAATGCATTTAAAAAGCTATTAATCACCATTAACCCTACAATAATGAGATAGGTTATAGCCCCTTTTTCTATCAAATGCTGATAGGTTGGAAAAGCAGAGGCAAACACATAAATAATAATCGCTGGCACAATGTGTGATAGCCTGTGAAAAACCTTTCTTTCCAAAAGCATATCATCCCACTCGAATTTGTTATTGGTAATAAAATGAGTAATGACCCTCATGACGATCTTCTTTGTTATAAAATTCGCTATGATACTAATGATTACGATAAAAAGAATCATGATAATGGCAGCAACATAATCCGTTAGGGCAGGATCCATACCATATTCTAGAAGCTGGTTATGTATAAATTCCATATAATTCCTCCATTGTAAGAATAAGCTTCACCGTATAAAGTGATTTATTTTATTACCATTCATTATATCAAAAATAGTAAGGGTGGGGTCTGAAAAAGGTTCCTCTACGAAAACGACATGTTGACTAAAATACTTTATTTTATCTTGAATCATGCTAACAAGAACCTTACATTACCATGGTTGGATTTTCCACAGATGACTTACACATTTACGCTCTTACTTTCCGTCGCTAACTCTTTTCACACAAGCGGCATCCTTAAGCCCGCTTGTTTTACCTTCTTCGGATATTCAGTCAATTAAAGGCCAAACTTAGTCAATTTTAGTGAAAAACAAAACTAGTATAGCCTTTCTTATAGTTTTTGTTAGGAAATATCTTGTTTTACAGTATAAAAATTTGACCAATTTTCAGGAATATCTCAATTGTCAGCGAAAACTTCAAATTTGTGAGCGAAAACTTAAATTTACCGGCTAAACCGTAGATTTACCGACGAAAAACCAAAATTTTTCAGCAAAATCCAATTTTACTTGTGTCCAGACACTCATAACCGGGACAGAAAACGTCCTACCGAGGGTGCCAGGCACCGCAATAGGGACAGATATTGTCCCACTTTGGGTGCCTGGCACCGAATCCGAGCATCGAATCCGAAAAAGGCTCCATATATATTCGGGTAGTACAAAAAGACAATTCACCTTTTAAGCAAATTGTCTTCCATTAATAAATTTCCTTTTCACTTAGATTGAATTCATTGCTTCCTTAATAGGGCTAGTTCCTGTTATTACCTGAAATTCCTTTCGAATCGTTTTCTCATTTTGTAAGCAAGGAATGGATGTAATAACTGGGACATAAAATGTTTTTCCATCGAAACCATAACCTACTAATCTAACACGTACTTCTTTTCCTAATCTACACTCATCCTATTTTATGGTGTATTAGAAAGGATTAAAGTAAGAGGAAGGTTCTCTCTTCCTCTAGCTAACAATGTAGTTGCTAAATTCCTTTCAACCAAAAACCATTGTTCCTCTTATAAAAAGTAGATTAATAGTTTATTGATATTTATTATTCGATAAACCCAAAATTTTTAAGGTTTTGATAGCTAATTTCTATACTTTCGAAAATATCTTTCCTAGACTGGTCTTGTTCGACCACGAGCCACTCTGTTCCAACTTCTTCAGCAGCTTTAATAATACAGGAGAAATCCAGGATTCCTTCTCCAATTTCAGCAAAAAATTGTTCCTCACCTGGCTCCATATCTTTAATATGTAAAACAGGGCAACGTCCTTTTAATTTTTGCAGGTATACAACTGGATCCTCTCCTCCACGTTTCACCCAATACGTATCTAATTCCATTTTTACTAGATCTGGATCAGTTTCGGCCAGTAATAGATCTAGTGCATATTCTCCATCAAATTTAATGAACTCCCAATCATGGTTATGATAGAGAAATTGTATGCCTCGTTTTTTACACTTTTCTCCAATTTTGTTAAATCGTTTTGCACATTCAAGAACCTGTTCTTTTGTGTCAAATTTATAAGAAAGGACAACATATTTCCCCCCAACTTCTTGAAGATAATTAATAAGTGAGTCAAGGTCATTTTCTAATAATTCTAAACTAGCATGACTACTGATTACTTGAAGCCCTAACTCAGCTAAAAATGTCTTTAGCTCAGAAGTAGATAGATCTTTTGGAGGCCCAAGTTCAATGCCTGTATAGCCTATATCAGCTACCTTTTTAATGGAGCCTAAATAGTCCTTACTTAATTCTTTGCGAATCGTATATGGCTGAAGACCAACTGGAAATTTCATAAGTATTCCTCTTTTCTATTTATTTTTTTAGCCAAACTGGGTCTAGTTTATTAAATTGTAAGCCAAGCGGTAGTGCAACAGGACGTTCACAGGTTGTTTGAAGAATCATATGCCTTTCTTCCTTCGAAGAATCAAGAACACCAAGCATGACATCAAGTACATGGCGCGCTAAATAACCGGAGGCACGATGTGGTCGATTTAACCGAATGCCATAGGCCATGTCAGCTAAACCTATACCTCTACTGTCGTCGGTAAAACCGTGCGAATATGGAAACTCGATTATTTGACCATTTTTTTGCTGCAAAGTAATTGTTCCGCCAAAAAAGTTAGGATCATTCGCAATCAAATTGCCCTCCGTTCCATAAATTTCGAATCTTGGTTTATATCCAAAGCTTTCTTTTGTTGCTTGGAAGTTCGCAACAACACCATTATGCAAATCAAGTGTAGCTGATACATTCATAGGAGCTAAAACTGGGACTGTTTCGCCGAATCGAGGGGACTTAGGATTCTGAACAGTAATCTCTTCATGAAGCTGCTGGGCTGAACCTGTTACTCGTCGAATAGGACCAAATAATGACACTAATGCTGTAACAAAGTATGGACTCATATCAAGCATTGGGTCGCCACCAAGTTGTAAGAAATTTTGAAAGTTTGGATGCATTCCGTCAGCTGCGCTACCCATAATATATTGTCCATGTGCAGCATACGGTGTACCAAGCCATCCATCATCGATGATTTTTCGGCATGTTTGAAGTCCGCCACCAAGGAAAGTGTCAGGGGCACATCCGACACGAAGGCCTTTTTCTTCGGCTAATGCAATGACCTGATTAGCATCTTCTCGGTTTAATGCAAAAGGTTTTTCAGTGTACACATGTTTCCCTAATTTAAGCGCTTTCAAATTAATCTCTGCGTGAGCCTTTGGAGCAGTTAAATTCAATACAATTTCAATGTCTGGATCCGCTAGTAGTTCTTCCACTGTATAGACATTAGGAATCGAAAAGGCTTCTGCTTGTCTCCTAGCAAGTTCTGATACTAAATCAGCACATGCCACGACTTCTAAAATGTCATTGAATGTTTGCGTGCAGTTTTTCAGATAAATGGAGCTTATATTCCCGCATCCAATTAAACCAACTTTTACTTTTTGCATGTTGCCACCATCTTCCTTTTAAAATAGTCAAACTATTAATAATATTATTATAAATCATTGAACATTATACAAAAAAGGGAAACGAATTCAATTAAGTAGAATTTATTAATAGATTTTTCCTACACAAATTGATCATAATGAAAAAATCCCCCAACAAATTTTCCGTGGAGGGAACTTAAATTGGCCAAATTTGGGCCGGAAGCTTTTGTGTATTAGGGAAAAAAAATAAAATGACCACTTCCAAATTCTAGGACCTCGTTTTGTATAATGTTTACCAAAATAAATTCCCCTAATAAGAACTAAAGTGGCACCTTAAAAGAAGAAGAGAGACTCTTTAATGTATAAAGTCGAGCTGTTAAAAGGAATAAATCATTGTAGTTTCTATCAACATACTCATTGATCGTGTTTAATCCCTCTTTAAATTCATCAACTAAAAGATACGTATACTTTTCATCCCACCTATATCGATTGATTCTCATCAGTTCATTTGCAGTGAGTTTGAATTTATACTCTTCAATAAGTAACTTTACTTGGTACAATTTATCGAGATTTTCATAGTAGTTCTTATTTCTATTTTCATAATTTTTGTGAACGAAATTGATAAAATCATCAATATTTTCACCTAACATTCTCCCGATTTGCATCTCATACCTCATCTTATCCTCTCCTCGGCAGGGAGGTACAGGGACGGTTCTTGTGCTTCTTTCGGTTGCCGAAAGAAGCAAGAGAACCGTCCCCTCGCTTCCCCCTGAATAAAAAAGACATATTTAAAAAAAGCATTTAATACCTATTACTATCTTAACTTACAATGAATCGAATGATGGAAGGAGAATGTATCGTGCTGAAACCCCCGTTGTTGAAAAGTGGAGATACAATCGGCTTAATTACACCTGGTAGCCCCATTGATGCAAATACAATTAATTCTAGAGTGCAATATTTAAGGAATATGGGCTTTAATATCGTTTTTGGCAATTATGTATATTCTGCAGTAGGAATTACGGCTGCAACGCCAGAGCAAAGAGCAGAAGATGTAATGAATATGTTTAATAACCCAAGGGTCAATATGATACTGCCCACACGAGGTGGAACTGGAGTTCAATCGATCCTTCCTTACCTTGATTTTGAAGTCATAAAAAAGAACCCTAAACTAGTAACGGGGTATAGCGACATAACAGTACTGTTAAATAGTTTATACCAATATAGTGATTTAATTACGTTCCACAGCTTAATGCTCATTAATTTCAGACCAGAAACACAGGCTTATAATTTTAATCAATTCTTTGAAGCAACCTCTACATTAAAATCACCTAGAGTGATTCAAAATCCACCAAATATACCTCTCAGAAGTTTAGTACCAGGGAATGTAACAGCTCCAATAATAGGCGGGAATATAACTTCTTTAGTAAATACACTTGGTACATCTTATGAAATTGATATAGAAGGAAAAATACTATTCTTAGAAGATACACATACTCCCGCTACAACAATTTACCGATATTTTATACAATTATTGATGTCAGGAAAACTAGATAATTGTCTTGGTATTATCATGGGAGAATGTAAGGATTGTCCTTCATCCTATCGTACAACTTATGAAGATTTAATTCAATATATGTTAGTCCCTCTAGGAAAACCCCTCATGGTCAATCTTGCAACAGGGCATGGCTATTATAAAGCTGCAATTCCAATAGGTGCAACTGTGAATCTCAATACGACAAATAATACGTTGACTGTGCTGGAACCAACTGTTTCTTCATCGTAGGATGCAAATTTCGAGGCACAGGGACGGTTCTTGTGCTTCTTTCGTTTCGGTAAACGAAAGAAGCAAGAGAACCGTCCCTTGCTTCCCTTTTAAATGAATATTCTTATGTCTTGCCTAAATTTTATCTTTTTCATTATAATGGTAGTATAAGCATATATTGCCATCTTTAAAAAATTCTTTATCAAAACAATTATCTCAACAATAATTCTTCTAAAAGTTCCGTTACTTTATCATTTTCAATGATTATTTCCCCTCTTAGATTTAACTTCTTAAGTTTAGATGAAGTGTATATCATAATCTGTTAAATCTCTTAATATAATAGCCCGGTGTCGTGGAAATTGTTTTTTAATTTCTCATGATATTTCTTTCTACATATTTTAAATATCCCTTCTTTGCCATGAACTCCAATAGAGCAAAATGTTTTCCATTTTCATTTAAATCTAGTGTTTCGCAATTATCCTACTTGGGAATTTATTATTAAATACTTTTTTAAATCATGATATGCCTCATGTTGTTGGCTTAAATAACGTGTTTATATTCTCGTAGTTTATATTTCTTTCATTTTAATTGACATTTTATCATAATAACTACATAATAATTATTATAAATTTAGTTTTAATATTTTTTAAAACTAGATATAATTATAATACTACTAATCTAACATAAAAGGAGAGATAAATGTATGGATACTAAAGACAATGCTAACATTACAGGCTGCCCGTTTCACGGTGGTTCTACTACTAGTCACAAATCAAGTGGTACGACAAATAAAGACTGGTGGCCAAACGCATTAAACTTGAACATTCTTCACCAGCATGACCGTAAAACGAACCCTATGGGAGAAGAGTTTGATTATACAGAGGAATTTAAAAAATTAGACTACAATGCACTTAAGCAGGATCTTATTAACCTAATGACAGACAGTCAAGATTGGTGGCCTGCGGACTATGGACATTATGGTCCATTCTTTATTCGTATGTCTTGGCACGCGGCTGGTACATACCGTACAGGTGATGGACGTGGCGGTGGCGGAACTGGTAACCAACGTTTTGCACCACTTAACAGCTGGCCTGACAATGGTAACCTTGATAAAGCGCGAAGACTACTATGGCCGATTAAGCAAAAATATGGGAATAAGATTTCTTGGGCTGACTTACTTGTTTTAGCAGGTAATGTTGCAATTGAATCGATGGGTGGAAAAACTGTAGGTTTCGGAGCAGGACGCGCAGACATTTGGCATCCAGAAGAAGATATCTATTGGGGTTCTGAAAAAGAATGGCTAGGTGATAATCGTTACTCTGGCGAACGTGATCTTGAGAATCCACTTGCAGCTGTTCAGATGGGGCTTATCTATGTGAACCCAGAAGGTCCAAACGGTAAACCAGATCCAATTGCAGCAGCTAAGGACATTCGTGATACGTTTGGACGTATGGGAATGAACGATGAAGAAACCGTTGCATTAATCGCTGGTGGACATACTTTCGGTAAGGCACACGGTGCAGGTGATGCATCTAAAGTTGGTGCAGACCCAGAGGCTGCTCCAATTGAAGCACAAGGCTTTGGTTGGGAAAGTTCTTATGGTAGTGGAAAAGGTGCTGACACGATAACCAGTGGTCTTGAAGGTGCGTGGACTGCTAACCCGACACAGTGGGATAATGGTTACTTTGATCTATTGTTTAGATATGAATGGTGGTTGACTAAGAGTCCTGCAGGAGCATGGCAGTGGATGGCTGTAGATCCTGATGAAAAAGATCTTGCACCAGATGCACATGATCCTTCTAAAAAGGTTCCAACAGTCATGTTTACTACTGACTTAGCATTACGTCATGATCCAATATACGAAAAGATTTCTCGTCGTTTCCATGAGAATCCAGAAGAATTTGCAGATGCATTTGCTCGAGCATGGTTTAAGCTATTGCACCGTGACATGGGTCCTAAAGCAAGGTATCTTGGTCCGGAAGTTCCAGAAGAGGATTATATCTGGCAAGATCCTGTACCGGCTGGTAATTATGATTTAACAGATGCTGATATAGCTGAGCTTAAAGCAAAAATACTAGACTCAGGACTTACAGTTAGCAAGCTAGTAGAAACTGCTTGGGCTGCTGCAAGTACGTACCGTGGCTCAGATCATCGTGGCGGTGCGAATGGTGGACGTATCCGTCTTGCCCCACAAAAGGATTGGGAAGTGAATCAGCCGGAACAACTTGCACAAGTTCTTCATGTATTAGAAGGAATACAAAACGACTTTGAAAAAGAAGTGAGTATCGCTGATTTAATTATACTTGGCGGTAGTGCAGCAATCGAACAAGCTGCAAAAGATGCAGGCTTAGATATTACAGTTCCTTTTGCTCCTGGACGTGGAGATGCAACACAAGAGCAAACGGATTTAGAAAACTTTGAAGTACTAGAGCCTGTCGCTGATGGTTTCCGTAACTATCAAAAGAAGCAGTATAGTGTAAGCCCAGAAGAACTTCTAATTGATAAGGCTCAGCTATTAAATCTTACTGCACCAGAAATGACTGCTCTTATCGGTGGACTGCGTGTTCTAGGGACAAACCACGGTGGCACTGCTCACGGCGTATTCACTGATCGTGTTGGCCAACTTACTAACGACTTCTTTGTTAACTTGCTCGACATGGGAGTACAATGGAAGCCTGTAGCAGCAAACGTCTATGAAGGTCGTGATCGCCAATCAGGTGAAGTCGTACGTACAGCAACAAGAGTGGACCTAGTGTTCGGTTCAAACTCTGTTCTCCGTGCCATTGCAGAAGTTTATGCTCAAGACGATAACAAAGAAAAGTTTGTTCGTGACTTCGTAGCTGCTTGGGTAAAAGTAATGAATGCAGATCGTTTCGATCTTAAGGGGCTTGACCTTAAACAAGTTCAACTAACAGGAAAGTAAGTATAAGAAATAACCGCCGTCGATTTGACGGCGGTTTTTATTGTGGAAGAGACAAAAAATCTTAATTAAATAAATCCATACTAAGGTATCTCTCGCCTGTATCCGGTGCTATACAGACAACAGTTTGATCCGGCTTTAGCCTTTTTGCAATCGTAATCGCAGCGAATACCGATGCTCCGGATGAAGGACCGACGAGGATTCCTTCTAATTGTGCTAAGTCCTTTATGGTTTGAATGGCATCCTCATCAGCAATTTGGATAATTTCGTCATAGATTTTTTCATTTAAGATGCTCGGAATAAAACCTGGACTTGTTCCGACTAATTTATGTGGACCTGGTTTACCGCCTGATAAGACTGGAGAACCTTTTGGCTCTACCACACCAATATATATGTTAGGAAGATGTTCACGTAATGTTTCCCCAGTACCAGTAATGGTTCCACCAGTACCTGCAGTGGCTACAAATGCATCCACCTGGTGATTTGTTTGTTCTAAAATTTCTAATGCTGTTGTCGTACGGTGGATATCCGGATTGGCTGGGTTTTCAAATTGTTGAGGGATAAAGCTTCCTGGAATCTGATCTCTTAATTCTAATGCTTTTGCAATGGCACCAGGCATACGCTCACTACTTGGTGTTAAATACACTTCTGCACCATAGGCTTTAAGTAAATTAATACGCTCTTTGGTCGAATTATCAGGCATGATTAATATTGCTTTATACCCTCTCGCCGCACAAATCATCGCTAAACCTATACCAGTATTCCCGCTTGTAGGTTCAATAATAGTATCCCCAGGCTGAATTAGGCCCTTTTGTTCAGCATTAACAATTAAATTATAAGCTGCTCGATCTTTTACACTTCGAGATGGATTAAAATACTCTAATTTCACGTAAACCTTTGCAGCTCCCTCTGGGACTACCTTCCGTAGAAGGACAAGGGGTGTTCTTCCTACTAATTCACTCATATTATTATAAACATTTTGCATTATAAATTCTCCTTAGGTTTTATTATCAAACAGCCTCTTTGATGACAACTAAGTTTTATATGTATTAAGTTAACATTAATTGTACTAGATAGACAATAAAATCGGTTTAGCAAAATAATGTTAACTTATAGCCAGAGGCTCAGATTCGATTTTGAACCTGAACCCTGGTTAACATTTAATGATAATAATAATGATGATCACCATGTATGTCTGCTGGTGGAGAAGCTGTCGAAAGCATACCGGCGATAACCAACACAATGATAACTAACGTTAGTTCCAAACGTAAGGTCCACAACAAATACTTTAATTCTTTCGTCTTCCCTTCAACAGAATCCACTTTATTCAGCTTTGGTAACCAAATGAAACGATGAAAAGCTGCTATAACAATAATGAAAACGAATAAAACAATCTTCCATAGCAAAAGGTTTCCATATTGCGTATCAAGAAGGTCATTCCATGACTCAAGATAAACATCACTTAATAGAAAACCAGATACAGTAACAATCATAACCATTAATATTGCAACAATAGAAAAGGTTTTTAATTTCTGACTTATGTGCTTTAACGATTCTTGATCCTTTTTTAAACCGAAAGAATAAACAACAAGTCCAACTAAACCGCCAAACCAAATGACCATTGCTAGCATATGAAGAGTGTGTAACACGATCTTTTCAGCATGATATGCGTGCGATGTATAGCCAAAAGTAACAACTAACAGAATGAGAAGGATACTTTTAATGAACACATTTTTCTTAAAACGAAAAGTAAAAACAACCAGTATAGCACCAATGATTGGTTTTATGATGCTGACTATTCCGACATTCGTAGCTTTAAATAGCATGCCCATTGTTTGCCAAAAAACTAGGTCGAAGACGGTTGTTTGGCTTAAATAACTGGCACGTAATGCCATATGGCCGAAACTAGTACATATGAAAAGAAAAAAGGCAATGAGATACACCCATTTTTCAATTAGCCGGTTATTCTTCTTATGATTCATAAATCGTTCACTATCTTCTCTCCAGAGAAAGACATGGAAAAATAACCATCCACCAATGAACATGGTTGTTAAAATATCAATCGATCGTAAGCTTGTATTGATGCGATTAAAGATGATGGACGAACCCTGTTCTTCGTTTTCTTCCACTTGTTCGTCTTGTTCTTCCTGTTCTTC
>JBEQAC010000108.1:0-10453 GCA_041640535.1 Bacillaceae bacterium | reverse complement strand
ATATGGTGCTCATTCATTTTTTCAACAGCTGATTGAATCGTGTCAAGAGGAGAAAGAGTGATGACATTTTTCTTCATTATATCTTCAATAATCATAAAATAATCCTCCTTTGTTAAGAAGATAACGTTGATACGAATCAATACATAAACCGATTCATGAAACGCAATCGATCAAATTGTTGAATCGAATTTTGATCTACTCGAGTTCCTATTTTAACCATCAAACAGTTTGCAGGGTGTGAGCTAATCTCAGGATCATCTGTTGCGAACCAAACTAGGCCACCAGCGTTCATCATTTTTTCCATTATTTTGCGGTACTCCCATACATTTAACCCCGTACCTTTTAAATCCCAATGCCAGTAATATTCTGTTGTAATAATAATATAATCCTCCATAGCATTATCCATCATGGAAACAAGAAGGAGGTTTTTTCCTACAGAACAACCTCGAAACTCGGGAATAACCTCAATGGCTCCTAATTCGATTAAGTTCTCCATTTTGCCTTCCGACCATCTTTCAAGTGGGTCAGGGTAAAGATATGTAACATAGCCGATGATTGTTTCACGGTGTCTCGCAATGATAATTCGCCCTTCAGGGAGGTCAGCAATCTCAATAAGTGCATGATGCTGCTGATTGCTTGGCCGAAATGCAACTAAATCATGATGAAATTCGTAACTTGATAGCTTCTCTCCTGAAATCGGCCCTTCAATAATTAAGTCCCCGCTAGGAGTTTTAATCTGTTTCGCATTATATGTCTTCTTATGGTCCATCTCATCACCACCAACGTATATGTACTAGTATCTATTATACATGAAAATAAGTCATAAGAAGCGTATTCACAATAATTTCTGAAACCCTCATTAACTGTTATACTTAAATTTTTAAAAATTGAGAAAAAAAGGGATTTGTACTATAATAGAAATGCAATTACTTACATAAGGGGGATTTATGTATGAAAGTGGAAGCGCTGCCAGTGACGAAGGGGTCTTTTAATTTAAAGGACTACAATGAAATGTATAATGGTTTCGATTGGGGAGAAGTCGAAAAACAATTTTCTTGGTCACAAACTGGAAAAGTTAACATGGCGTATGAAGCAATCGATCGTCATGCTGAGGGGTATAGGAAAAACAAGATTGCCCTTTACTATCGAGATCCGTCAAGAGATGAAAAGTATACGTTTAAAGAAATGAAGGAGTTTTCTAACAAAGCAGCCAATGTTTTAAAGCAAGCAGCTGACGTAGAAAAAGGAGACCGTGTATTTGTTTTTATGCCAAGATCTCCTGAATGCTATTTTACGATATTAGGGGCCATTAAACTTGGAGCAATTGTGGGTCCCCTATTTGAAGCTTTCATGGAAGGTGCAGTAAGAGATCGTTTGGAGGATAGTGAGGCGAAGGTAATTGTTACAACGCCAGAACTACTTGAGAGAGTTCCATTCAACGATTTACCAGCTCTTAAAACAATTGTACTTGTCGGTGATAATATCCAAGAAGATGGACCGATAATCAATTTTAATCAAAGAATGCAAACGGCAAGTAAGAGTCTTGATATTGAATGGGTGGATAGAACAGATGGATTAATTTTACATTACACTTCTGGTTCGACTGGGAAACCAAAGGGGGTTCTTCATGTACATAATGCCATGATCCAGCATTATCAAACAGCCCAATGGGTATTAGATTTACAAGAAGAGGATGTTTATTGGTGTACAGCGGACCCAGGCTGGGTGACTGGTACTTCATACGGTATTTTTGGTCCATGGCTCTCAGGTGCATCCAATGTCATTCTAGGGGGCAGATTTAAGCCAGAAACATGGTATCAAACGATTGAGGATTTTGGTGTAACAGTTTGGTATAGTGCTCCCACTGCTTTCCGTATGTTGATGGGTGCGGGAGATGAGCTTGTAAAACAATTTGATATGAGCTCTTTAAGACATATCCTAAGTGTAGGGGAGCCACTAAATCCTGAGGTAGTTAGATGGGGAAGTAAGGTTTTCAATTTAAGAATTCATGATACTTGGTGGATGACTGAAACAGGTGCACAATTAATCTGTAACTATCCATGTATGGAAATTAAACCTGGCTCTATGGGTAAACCAATACCTGGCGTTAAGGCTGCCATTGTAGATGATCAAGGAAACGAGTTGCCACCATACAGAATGGGAAATTTAGCTATCAAACGTGGATGGCCTTCCATGATGCATACAATTTGGAATAATCAAGCGAAATATGAGTCGTATTTCATGCCAGGAGATTGGTATGTTTCAGGAGATTCAGCTTATATGGATGAAGAGGGCTATTTCTGGTTCCAAGGAAGAATTGATGATGTGATTATGACTTCAGGTGAACGTGTAGGACCATTTGAAGTAGAAAGCAAGTTAGTCGAACATCCTGCTGTTGCTGAAGCGGGTGTCATTGGAAAACCGGATCCTGTTCGCGGAGAAATCATCAAAGCATTTGTTGCATTACGTGATGGATACGAAATTACTGAAGAATTAAAAGAGGATATTCGCAATTTCGTCAAAAAGGGACTAGCTGCACACGCAGCTCCAAGGGAAATCGAATTCCGTGATAAATTACCTAAAACAAGAAGTGGAAAAATCATGAGACGTGTATTAAAAGCTTGGGAGTTGGATCTACCAACCGGTGATTTATCAACGATGGAAGATTAGCTAAAAAAGGTAGACGAATATTCGTCTACCTTTTCTATATTAGCTATTTCTTCCAGGAGGAGGGTCCGCTTTTGGCGGATCTTTTTCCTTAGGAGGATTCTCTTTTGGTGGCTCCTCTTTAGGAGGATTTTCCTTAGGAGGCTCCTCTTTAGGTTTCTCAGGCTCCTTCGGTTTTTCTTCCTGGTAGTCCCCTTTTTTCACAATGTCACTCGCCTGTCTTGGAGATTCATTTCCACTAACATCCACGGCGGTTACATAGTAAGCTGCAATTCCGTCTCCAATTCTAAATTGAAGTTGGTCAGTTGCAGGAATACTTCCAACCTTTTTAAAGTCCTTACTGAAATTTGATGCAGCATAGATACGATAACCAAGAATATCACTGTGCTCATGTTTCTTCCAAGAAATCGTATTTCCGGAAATAGAAACTCCACTTACTTTCGATGGATTTGAACCATTATCTTTTATCTCATCATTTTCAGTGACAATCAGATTTTTAAATCTACCGTTATTTGGTAGTAGTTTTTCAATTGCTTTCGTATCCGTTAATTTATGTTGTTCTAAGAATTCCTTCTTAATCATAACTCCTTCTTGAACGAACTCTTGTGGCGCACTTGCCGGTACACGATATGCTTTATTGTTTACAACAATATACTTCCCTTTCGTTAAACTATCATCAACCTTGGTTGGTACATGTTTAGCATTAAAGATATCTTCCGCTACAAGCCCAGCTTCACGACAAAGGTCTGAAGGAAGTAAGCCAGAAATAGTGCAATATGATCTTCGAACAATTCCGCCTGGCATTTTAAATGATTCTGCTGGTTTAATTAGTTCTGGTCTTACATCATAAGCTGCATTCATCAGCTTTGCCCAAAGAAGTAAGTTACGGTTAGAATAATTTAAACCTTTATAATTTCTGTCCATAGGTTTTGGCGTATCATATCCCATCCAAGTTCCAAATGATACATTTGGGTTAGTAGCAACAAACCATACATCATGAAAATTATGACCAGTTCCTGTTTTTCCAGCCCAATCGGCATTAAATTTTAGATAGCCATTTAGCGCTGTCGCTGTACCACTACGGATTACATCACGCATAATATCAATGGTTAAATAAGCAGTTTGTGGTGAAAATACGTCAACAGGCTGGGCTTCGTGTTGATATATGACTTCCCCATCTTTAGTCGTAATCGTTTCAATCATATAACCATCAGTGAACTTACCTTCATTTGCAAATGTCGCATAAGCATTGACGTTTTCTTCGACAGAGACTCCATTACTTAAAGAGCCAATAGATAGAGCATATGCATGTTCATCTGCCTCTACAAGAGATGTAAAGCCCATTTTTTCAAGGAAGCTAAGCGGTCTCCTACTAAAGTTATCAACATAAGCCTTACCTGCAGGTACGTTTCGAGACATCTTCAAGGCGTGTCGAACTGACATTAACCCTTGGTAGTCATTTGGACCACTATAGTTATGAAGATTTCGGCTTGTACCAGGCCATGTATATGGTACATCAGCGAGAATTGAACCTGGCTGTAGGGTACCATATTCAAAAGCTGGTGCATAATCAAGTAATGGTTTCATCGTTGATCCGTTTTGGCGTACTGCAGTTGTTGCATGGTTAATTTGTTCACGGTTAAAATCACGTCCACCAACAAAGCTAATGATCTTCCCTGTAGAGTTTTCAATTAAAACCGCTCCAGTTTCAACAGGTTCAATAATTTTCTTTCCTGTCTCCGGATCAATTTTGTCTGTTGGTTTATCAGTGCCATAATATTCAAATTCAGCAACGACCTTTTTAAATTCATCATAAATTTCTTTATCAATCGTAGAATGAATACGGTAGCCATTTTGACGTAGCTGTCTATATGCAACCGAATAATAATAGTTACTTAATTCTTGATCTGCTTCTAAATCGCTTTGTTCATAACCTTCATTCTTTGCGATAATGGTTGCTAATATTTTTGTAGCACGATCTTCAATTTCGGCTGTTAACCATGGGTATTCATCTTGAGGTAAAGGTTTTGCTGGAATAAGATTTGCTCTTAAATCAAATTCGATTGCCTCATCAAACTGCTCTTGAGTAATTACCTCAGCTGTCAGCATTCTACGAAGTACCGTTTTCATTCTCTCTAGTCCCGGCTGTAATCGTTCATCATCTTTAATATAAGTTCCATCTGCTGGATTGATTTGATTAAAGAATGGTGTGTATGAATACGGATTCTGAGGGATTCCGGCGATAAAAGCTGCTTGTGCAAGGGTTAAATCCTTTGCATCTACTCCGAATAATCCTTGTGCAGCTGCTTGAACCCCTGCAATATTTCTTCCATTTGAATTCCTACCAAAGGAAACAATGTTTAAGTATGCTTCAAGAATCTCGTCTTTTTCAAAGAACTTTTCTAAACGCATGGCTAAAAGAATTTCTTTTGCCTTTCGGTCAAACGATACTTCATTTGTTAAGATTTGATTTTTGATTAATTGCTGTGTAAGAGTACTTCCACCTGTTTGCATTGAAGAATTGGTGACTTCTTGAAAAATAGCGCGCATGATTGCTTTTGGTACCACACCATTATGCTCATAGAAATATTCATCTTCTGTTGCAATTACTGCGTTAATTAAATGTGGAGAAATCTCACTTAAATCTCTTTCTTCACGCATTAAATCGGCTTTTAAGGTTCCTAAATAAATATTATTATCAAAATAGACTTCAGTTAGTTCTTCATAATTATAGATATCTTTTTTCATATTTTCATATGGTCGTATCGGCTCTTCTTTCACAAGTGAAGCAAAATAACCTGCGCCAGCTCCACCAGCAAAGGATATTCCTAATATACCTATAACTAAAAAGATTAAAAATAAATTCCAAACTACACTATATGTAATTCTTAGGCTTTTCCAAGCATGTTTATTAGTTAGAACGTTTCCAACTGTCCTAAACCGTTCCTTCCACTGTGATTTATTAACCTTCATATCATCAGCCCCCTAAAATCAAGTACATTATAGCATAAGTACAGAAAGAAGGCTTATTTTTTTACAAATTTCCAATATTTTATTTGACATGATCTTAGTTTTTATGATAAAAAAGACATAATATATTTGATACGCAATGAGAGGTCATAGTAGTGTTAACTTCCATGTTCTAGAGAGCTGATGGGTGGTGAAAATCAGTACAAAGGTTAACATGAATTACCGCCTTGAGCATCTTTTGTGAACAGATTGATGGTGTCAATAAGTTTCCATCTTTAGTAGCAAAAGACGGTTAATTCCCGTTATCGAACCTTGAGATAAAGACATCTGTCTTTAAGTAGGGTGGTACCGCGATATCAAACTCGCCCCTTCATTTGAAGGGCGGGTTTTTTTGTTGTCTAAATATTGAAAAAAAGGAGCAATAAGCAATGGAAATTTTAAAGGATTTACAATTTAGAGGATTAATTAACCAGATAACAGATGAAGAGGGGCTTGGTGCTCTGTTAAAACAAGAAAGTGTAAAGCTATACTGTGGGTTTGATCCAACTGCAGACAGCTTGCATATTGGACATCTAGTTGGTGTTTTAGCATTAAAAAGATTTCAACTAGCAGGTCACCAGCCAATTGCATTAGTTGGTGGTGCAACTGGACTCATTGGAGATCCTAGTGGGAAGAAGGCAGAACGAACATTAAATACTCAAGAAGTTGTCGAAGGATTTAGTCAGAGCATTAAAAATCAGCTATCACAGTTTTTAGATTTTGATGCAAAAGAAAATCCTGCTCAAATTGCCAATAACTATGAGTGGATTGGTAACCTTGATTTAATTACTTTTTTACGAGATATAGGGAAAAGTTTTGGATTGAATTATATGCTGGCAAAAGACTCAGTAGCCTCTAGACTTGAAGCTGGTATTTCGTTCACAGAGTTTAGTTACATGATTTTACAATCATATGATTTCCTAAAGTTATACGAAACACAAAATTGCAAGCTTCAAATTGGCGGTAGTGATCAATGGGGGAATATTACTGCAGGACTAGAATTAATTAGAAAAACGGTGGAAGATTCAAAAGCCTTTGGTTTAACGATCCCTCTTGTTACGAAGTCCGATGGTACTAAATTTGGGAAAACTGAGGGTGGCACAATATGGCTTGATAAGGAAAAGACGTCCCCTTATGAATTTTATCAATTCTGGATTAATACAGATGATCGTGATGTTGTTAAATACTTAAAATACTTTACGTTTTTAACAAAAGAAGAAATTGAAAAAATTGAAGAGGAAGTTAAGACAGCTCCTGAAAATCGCCTTGCTCAAAAAACGTTAGCGGAGCATGTAACAAAACTAGTACATGGGGATGCAGCATTTGAACAGGCAGTAAAAATCTCAGAAAGTTTGTTCAGTGGAAGTATTGGTGATTTAAGTGCTGAAGAAATAAAGCAAGGATTTAAGGATGTACCTTCATTCCAATATGTAGGTGAAGACGATGTCAACATTATTGATTTACTAGTAACGAGTAAAATTTCTCCGTCAAAACGTCAAGCAAGAGAGGACGTTTCAAATGGGGCCATTTATGTGAATGGTGAGAGAATTCAAGAAATTACTCATGTGATTTCAAAGGCAGACCGTATTGAAGGACAGTTTACTGTAATCAGACGTGGGAAAAAGAAATACTTCCTAATTAAATATTAATCAAAGAAAAAAGAGCAGATTTTGTCTGCTCTTTTTTGAAAGTTAACAAAAAGACTGGAGGAATCTCCAGTCTTTTTCTCATAATTAACGAGAGTAGAACTCAACGATAAGTGCTTCGTTAATTTCAGCTGGTAATTCAGAACGCTCAGGTAAGCGAGTGAATGTAGCTTCTAATTTCTCAGCATCAAATGTTAAATAATCAGGAACAAAGTTGTTCACTTCTACTGCTTCTTTTACGATGTCAAGGTTACGTGATTTTTCACGTAGAGAAATTGTTTGACCAAGCTTCACGCGGTATGATGGAATGTCTACACGGCTTCCATCAACTAAAATGTGACCATGGTTAACTAATTGACGTGCTTGACGACGAGTACGAGCTAAACCAGCACGATAAACAAGATTGTCAAGACGAGACTCAAGAAGAATCATGAAGTTCTCACCGTGTTTACCTTGCATTTTACCTGCAGCATCAAAAGTGTTACGGAATTGACGCTCATTTACTCCAAACATATGACGTAATTTTTGCTTTTCTTGTAATTGTAAACCATACTCAGAAAGCTTTTTACGTTGGTTAGGACCATGTTGCCCTGGAGCGTATGGACGCTTTTCTAATTCTTTTCCTGTACCACTTAATGAAATGCCAAGACGACGAGATAATTTCCAGCTTGGACCTGTATAACGAGCCATGAATGACTCCTCCTTCAATGTTTTTATTTTGTTGTAAAATAAAAACAGATGCGACTCCATTCTTTATGGTCATTTTGTTTTCATGTACCCTCGCTCTAGCAGCCACAGAGTTACTCGATACACCTTCTTAATAATTAAGAGGAACAAAATGTTGACATAAAGCTATCACATTTGCTGCAATATTTTACACAACGAACATTATATGATTTATCTATTGTAAAGTCAAGTTTCTTTATAGAGGGTTGAAATCGTTTATTTAAGGTGTTTTGCTTGGCAAAAAAATTAGGGAAATCTGTAGCTTTTTATTTTATAATGTAAGTAGCAATAATCTTAAATAAAGGCTGTTTTCTAAACGATTGTTGTTTTTAAAACGAATTAGATGGGGCAGTTGATTGGAACGGAAGGTGTGTGACTCCTGCGGGATCTGCAGGAAGGATGAGACCCCGCAGGCACGAGGAGGCTCATCACCTGCCCCGTGGAAAGCACACACCTGGAGTATAAATCAACAAACCTTAGTGAATTAGCAACAAATTTTACGAAACAGCCTAAATGAAAGAGCTTGGGAACATAATTGTAGGTGATAAAAATGGGGTTACAAGAAAAAGAGGCTCAGCAGCTGTTAGCATTTAAAAGCAAGTTGTTTGATTTCTTAACAGCGACTGAAAATCAAGGGATTATAAGTATCGCAGTACAGTTTGTATTTTTAATAAAACATGAATTAGAGATAAAAGATGCTAGTTTTTATCTTTACAATGAATGGGAAGAACAATTTATTCCTATCGCTTCAACAATAGATGGTTTTTCTCATAAAGTCATTCCAAGAAACCAGATGGAAACAATTCTTCTTAAAAGCTCAAAAAATACAATGGTTACGATGAAACAAAAAGAGAAAGTAGTTGGAGTCTTATCTTTCGCGTTAGGTGAAGAAGGCGTCAGTAACGAGTTAATCGACCAGATAAGTGACAGTTGCTCTAAAATCATCGGGCTTCATCAACAGTATGTTAAGTATAATAATGAGGAATTAAGATATGAGCAATTATTTGGATTAACCGCTAAATTCCATTCCTCCATGAATATTGATGATGTTCTAGAAGAAGTCATCCATACACTCCAAAATGTGTATCCAACATTTTCTTATTATTTACTTTTATCTCATGATAATGTTGGAAATAAGAATTTACCAATTAAAGATCTAGAGTATAACAATTATGAAAACTCTGCTGCAATCCAGGCTTATGTAACTGGAGATGTTCAAAAAGAGGATATCATAAAAGAAAGACGTTCAGTTTTATATGCACCTCTTAAGGGAAAGCAAGGGGTTTATGGTGTATTACAAGTAAACGCTCCAAGTACAGTTATTTTCCCTGAACATGAAATTAAGTTTATTGAACTATTAGCAAACACAGCTGGAAGTGCTTTAGAAAATGCACAGTTATATCAGCAATCAAAACGCCTTGTGGCTGATTTACAGCTTATTAACGATACATCACATCGCCTAAACTCAAACTTACGCTTATTCGACATGATTCAATTTATGTCAGAGCAAATTGTAAAACATTTAAACGGAGATGAAGTAGGCTTCATTAGTTTTCATGAAAACGAAAGAATGGAAATTCTAGAAGGAAGTACAGCTTTTTTTAATAGTGAGAAGGCCTGTGACATCATTGAATTTGTAAATAGCAAAATTAAAGCAGAGAGAGATACATTATTCATTGGTGATTTTGAGTATGACCAAGAGAGTAAGGGATTAGTAGAATACCGCTCTTTAATGGCAGTCCCAATGGTTCATAGTGGTGTTCTGAAAGGAGTTTCTATCGTTTTACATCAAAACCCGTATTTCTTTTCGTTTGATACATTTAAATTATTTCAATCTCTTATTCATCACTCAACATTAGCCTTTACAAATTCAATGCTACGAGAAGAACTAGAAAATCTTGTGATTACTGACCATTTAACGAAGCTTCATTCACGGAATTATCTAGATGATCAAATTCATCAATCCATGGCAATAGATGGACATGGTACGTTCATCTTAATTGATATCGATAATTTCAAATGTATAAATGATACCTTTGGCCATCAAACTGGAGATTCAGTGATTGTACAAGTGGCGAATTTGATAAAAGCGAATATTAGAGAAGGTGACATCGGAGCAAGATGGGGTGGAGAAGAACTTGCGGTTTATTTACCAAAAGTGGACCATCATGTAGGTATAGCGATTGCAGAACGTTTAGTGGAGAGGGTATATAATAGTACAAGCCCTCAAGTCACAATCTCATGTGGTGTGGCAAACTGGAGTAAAGATCAACAAGATTCAGTACAGCAATTATTTCATCGTGCAGACCAAGCACTATATGTAGCGAAAGAAACAGGAAAAAACCGAGTCATTGTTCAAGACTTAATAAAAAATTAGTAAAACCGGTCACTTTTAAGGGTGTCCG
>JBEQAC010000107.1:0-10482 GCA_041640535.1 Bacillaceae bacterium | reverse complement strand
TTAAACTTCATAGTAAGAGCGCCTCCTTGATGGGTTTTTAGGGCTTTGACCCTGTGCACACCCTCATCATACCGAGGCGCTCCTTTTTTGGCAAAGACCATTTCTTAGCCTATACAGGAATGTTTAGAGCGGAATAACACCTTGTTAATCCTGTCAAACTTCAATTGGTTCTGAAAGATGTATTCTTAATGGAATCCTTTTCTCTAAAGCTTTGAAAATGGCATATCGAAGTTTTCTCTCATTCCACCAATTGTAATCTGAAATTCCCACTTCAAGCTCATATGTATGAGGGTTTACTCCTACTATGTTAATATTAACAGCCGTTTTAGATTGGACTTCATCCCAATGTTCATGAAATTGCTCTTGAATTTCTCTCATTTTCATATACTTTACATCAGACTCTATAATTTTTAATCCAGCATATGTCTTAATTGGTTCCGTTTGAACAGGGAGTTTAACTGATGGTAAAACCAAATAGGGCAGATTAAACCAAGCACTAACATATGTTAAAGTGATTGTAAATAATATTATTAATATCATCTTCAAATGAAACCACCTCCCCTAATAGAGTAGATGCCCCATCCCTTGATAATATGCGAAGAATAACCCACCCTTTCGTTGAGAAAACAAAAAAAGAATCGAGTGGACTTTTGAAGCTCTCGATCTCCGATAGTTGAGCAAAGTTTTATTTGGTTATATTTTTGACTCGTCTTCCAATGCATTTATGCTTTATGCACTTTATCACAAAAAAACAACACCTTAAGGAAAGATGTTGTTCCATGCTATTTAAGATTTCACATTACCTGTCTTCACGAGTTTACCGTTATCCCATTTGTATACTAGAACTTCTTTTAAGACGTTATGTTCATCAGAGATATTAACATAGATTAAATTAGTATTTTCACTAACACTCACGTCTACATAACGCAAGCTAGGGTCGATCTCGATTTTAACTTCCGCTGCTACTGTAAGCTGTTTATTTTCATAATGGAGCACTTGAAGGTATTTATCATTATTATCTAGATTAATTTGTACCATGACGAAATCCTGTTTTTGAGGACTCGTCAAAGCGATCAGTGAAGATGAGGGTGTCGAAATGGTTGGGTGACCAATCGCTTCTTTTGGGGTTGGAATTGGCACTCTCACGTTATGGAGTCGATCTTCTATTATGTATACACCATGGGTGGTCTTTTCGGTAAGCAAATGAAGCCCACTGCCAATCGGGGTATCAAATACACGAGCATCCGCATCATAGGTTTTAGCATCCGGATCTGAAAAACGTACAGCAGGTGTTTTATTATCCCATTCCTGCTTAATTCCCAACATATTTGCTACGGTAGCCACAGGAGCATATACATTTCCGTTATAAATGAACGGTTCAGCTTTCGTTTGAATGACTTGGTCGTTTACGATAAGTTTGATGTTGGCAAAGCGAGCGGTGATTCTTTCCGTTGACGATTTGGAATATCCTGTTCCGGCTATAAGCAGAGAGCCAGCTATCAACCAAAAAAATAAGTGTTTCGGTTTAAAAAGCATAAAATTACCTCCAGAAAAAGATCAGTTTTACTGTCCAGTGAACGCCAGCTTCCTCCGCAATTTTTCAGCAAAGGTGATTTGATCAAATGGCTTTAAGTATGTTAATACCATTTTTTCAATAACTGAATAAGGGTGCAATTTATCATTGCCTCCATACAAACATTAGAAGTCGATTGATGACTACACAAATTCCATAAATCCAGGCTAGTTGAGGTTTCCCAGCAACATATAGTGCAACAGCAGGAATTCCAAATACGATCAATTCGAGGAGTATATGCATTGAATCCGATAACTTCATCGTTGCTTTTGGTGATCCGAATATCCCCCAAATCACTACAATCAAAAGTGGAGTCCCTATCCCCAACGCCATTTTCATATTGGTTCCTTTACCTATGTGAAATCCCCAATAACCAAGTGCTCCTAATGCACCCAGTTCTAATACAAATCTTAAAACTAAATTTGTTGATTGTAGAATCACCATATAAAAATTCCCTCCAAAAAATGTTCGCTACTTTTTCACGGACAGCAGAGCAGTGATGGCACACTACTCATATCAACTACCGGTCCCCATCAACAAGTAAGACTATTCGTTTCTTTTTGATGAAGTAGAGATATACCTAAAAATACAAATCCTGCACAAGTAATTGCTGAACCAGCGACTGAAAAGATTGGTTCTAAGTTTCCTGCTACACTACCCAAGGCGAAAACCAAATTACCTCCCACTAAAAGTAACCCACCTTTACGAGGTAATATATTAACCAACACAGTAGAAATACCTAGCAATAACATTCCAATGACAAACATGAGTGGTCCAACGATACCAATCACCCTTGGAACAGCCTCGTTAAAAATAGAGTGAACATTAGCACCGGAAGCAATTGCAATCTCGACGTAAACAATTGCTGAAACAATGATCGTTCCCACAATACTGAAGACCATTCCCAATACTCCTAAAACACCATTTCGTTGTCCTTGTAATTTATAAATGCCCACGAAGGCAAAAACGGCTAGGATATGGGCAAGAAAGACCACGCTTTTCCCCAGAACCGTTCCATACTCTAATCCACTAAAATAATCCAATAAATGTCCTGTGAGAAGGAAAAGTCCAGTAAGGATAGCTGAGATTCCTCCGCCAAGTTTTAAAACATAAGACAATCTCATTTTTTGACCTCCTATGTCTAGATTAAATTTCAAACTGATGATACAAAATTTGATTTATTCATACTGTTCTGCTTCGTCAATAGCATGTTTCATATCTGAACTCGGTTCCTTGATCATCGGGCCGTGACCTACTGCAAGCAAGGAAGGACTGTACTCATGTAATTTTCGGGCACTTTCCAGAGCGACTTCCTTGTTCCATGTACCCAAGGAGGGATAAGGAAATGATGGACAAAACAGACCCGCTACAGCAATACCGCCCTCTGTTTGGAAAGCGTCACCGGCAATCAGAGCTTTGCTGCGAGTATCAAAAAAAGACATGGAACCGGGTGTATGTCCCGGAGTCGCCAAAGCAACTAGAGATTTAATTCGATCTCCCTCTTGTAGTAAGATGTCAGCCTTTGTGTTTACATTTTTAGGGATAGTCCCCCGGATCGGGGTTTGTGGTTCATTGGCATTTAAAGTTAGATCCCCAGTCAACAGACGGTACTCTCGATTAGATATATAAACTTGAGTGTGGGGAAGTGCTTGTTTGATCATATCAAGTCCACCTATATGATCATGATGGGCATGAGTTAATACAATTCTCGCTATCGGTTTATTAATCTTTGTGGCAGCTTGCATAATTCCCTGAAAACTTTCAGGGATACCCGTATCGATCAGCGTAAGGTCATCATCCTCTACGACGAGATAACAATTTACGGACAAGGACTCACCCTTGAAAAAAGTTAATTGGTACAATGAACATTCTCGAAGCATTCGCATCCATAAACACCCTCGTTATCAATGAAGGAATGAAGCCGCTGATGTGGAACTTATTACCAATTGGATTGTACTACATTAATGAAGGAGTCAGTTATGAACAAAGATGAACTTGGGAAAGGATAGGTACGAGCTGAGAAACCTTATACTCACCACCAATACCGGGTTTAACGCTTATCTCCACCTTTCCATCGGCATGCACCAGGCTCGTAGGAAATGGTAGCCATAATAGAATGATAACGAAGCTTAAAAACAAGCCTATTATCGGTTTGAATCGCCTGTCTGAAGCCATTTCTTTTACCTCCACCATTTTTCATAGTTAACGAAAACTATCTTTTTATTTTTTCATATAGTATGACGATGCAAAGAGGCAAAAAGTCTCAAGTTTTTTCATAATTTGTGGAAAATGGTTCGATTCGAAATGGGTGGTGTGTGGGAAGTCACAGAATTAAAAGAGGGATTATAAATTTTACCTTTTTTAAAAACGTTGATCTATATCTTTCTCGATAAAAATCCATTGATCAAATCATTTGTTTTCTGAAATATTGGCCGTATGGTTTATTTATAACTTCGGATACCGTATAAATACATCGTTTCAAAAATACATGGCATGACGGGACTTCCTTTTTTTCTGAAGATGACTTATATGGCCAACATCATCGTGCCAACCTTTAATAATAACCCATAAAACTATAAATATTATGAGACGAGTAATTAAAGGTTTTTAGAGTATTATGTGGTGTTTTAAACCGTAAAAATAGTAAGAGGACTCTAATGTCGATGAGAATCCCCTTTTAAACTAAGTTAAGCACAGTATTTATATGAAAATAATTTGTTTGTTACTTAAGTAATAGGGGATGTTATTGAAAAAGAAAAACCACCTTCAAGATAGGTGGCAATAGAAAAGATGTAGATGCATTGTCTCCTGGTAGTTCCCCGGCAGCTTGAGTTATTGCAAGAGATGTTACTAAGATAGAACCCTATCTAGTTGCTTACTTTAAGTAAAATATTTGATAAAACCAAAACATCATTCCTGCTGCTGATGAAAGCATAGCAAGTTGTGACGCATACCTTGTCTTGCGAAAAACGATATACACTGCAACAGCAAAAACCACTGCGTAAATGACTAACGTCACTAGTGTAATAGCCAATTGATTAGCCCAACCGAAATCTGCTTGAAAGAACACTTTTTCACCTCCTGCCTACTCCTTCAACAAAAGGTAACAATTCCCTTTTTTGAATGATAAAGACAATACTGAGAAGCCCTCCTCGAGATGTTTTTTCTAAAAATACCCGGTATGTCTCAAGTCCAGTGTATGATATTATAGATACTCATGATAACGACATAACGAAGCAACACATATATCATAAAATCCACTATTTCCTCATTGGATGTAGTGGATTTTTTTGTATATTAGCATTTCCTTGCTACGGTCTTCGTAAATGCTGTCGACCATGTATGTTCATTTTTTTGGAGGTAACATTCTGGATAAACAAGAAATCATTCGAAATTGGTACCCGACATTTGATTATTTGTTTGTATCTAAAACAGTGAAATTACGTGGTTTATCGATAAGCGAGTGGATGTTAAAAGACGATGAAATAGATCCGGCTCGATAGTCGCCGGTTTCTTCCCTTCATTAGCCAATCCGATAGACGGTAGGACATCGTGTCACAAAGAATATCCCTGGTTTCCCTCTGCCTATTGATATAAATCATTCTTATACGAAATGATTTTGTAAGGTGACTCACCCTTCTGCTAAGGATGTTCCAGATAATCTGTAATCAAACTCACCCTTTTACTTATATGACGAGTTTTACAAATTAAAAAGATCGGCTAAATCTATCATTTTTCTATATTCTATGAGAGTATAGCGTTGGTTTAAGTAATTTATAACGCATAATGTAAATTATATGCCTAGTTAAAATATCCTTCTTCTGGAATAAAAATTATGATAACGATTTTTGTCAATAATTACTTTTCTAAACAAAAACCACCTTGCAATCAATGAGGCCACTGAAAAAGTCCATTTGAGAGAAAAAAGCTATAGTCCCTCAATTAGTGAGGTGATTATACCTTTTTATCTGTATAATCAAAGTATCAACTTTAATGTGGGTGGATACGATGATTCAAAAACAACAATCCATGGTTTTCAGTCCATTTATGGCGATCTATGATTTGGTCGTCCCAAAAGATAATTTATTGCGAAAGATTAACGAACTGGTCGACTTCTCCTTTGTGTATGACGAACTGAAGGATAAATACTGCATAGATAACGGTCGAAATGCCATCGACCCTATTCGTATGTTCAAATATTTATTATTAAAGACGGTTTATGATTTGTCTGATATGGACGTGGTTGAGCGCTCGAAATATGACATGTCTTTTAAATATTTCCTTGGCATGACCCCGGAAGAAGCAGTGATTGAACCAAGTTCCCTAACTAAGTTCCGGAAACTGAGGCTAAAGGACATTAATCTTTTGGACATGCTTATCAATAAAACGGTAGAGATTGCAATTGAAAAGGAAATCATTAAAAGTAAATCCATTATCGTCGATGCCACTCATACTAAAGCCCGATATAATCAACAGACCCCTAGAGAGGCCCTGATGGACCGTTCTAAAAAATTGAGAAAAGCTGTCTATCAAATTGACCAAACGATGAAAGTGAAGTTCCCTGCTAAAACAACAACGGATGTCCTAGAGGATAAGATTACATATTCTCAAAAACTCATTGAAGTCATAGAAAAGGAAGACAGTCTTGCTTCCTATCCAAAAGTGAAGGAACGACTAAACCTCCTAAAGGAGACAATCGCTGACGATATTGAACACTTACAAAATTCAAAGGATCAAGACGCAAAGGTCGGTCATAAGACTGCCGATTCCTCCTTCTTTGGATACAAAACACACATGGCCATGTGCGAAGAACGAATCGTCTGCAGCATAATGCGCATATCAACGCATCGATCAATATCGGCACTCTTTGGTTCGTACGAGAAGAGAAACGTGCCAAAACAGCAGCTTAGTTTATCTTTTCGCAAAAGCCTGCAACCTTCGAAAGAAGGGGGTCGCGGTCAGAACGATGTTTCTGATTGTCGTCCAGGAATACAGGAACCCTTCTAGCCTAAAGAGCCAGGTTTGCTTTTGGTGATAGCTCCGCTATCTGATGCCGAAGCTCTCCCTTGTCCACGGATAGAAGCTCTCCATTTCAATGGAGAGAGTATTCACTCCAAGTGTAAAGAGATGTTAAGGTTATGGGAACAAGACCCGTGCCGAATTAATAACCAAAAAGGCAAAGCGAAGCAGGAGCTTATGAGTAAACCGAGGATTGCTGATGAGATGAAAGCCTGGTTGGAAATATGAGATTTTGCTCGAAAAACTTCAACATCTGCAACAAGCAGAAGCCACAGAAGATATTATTAGCGGAATTTTTGCCGAACCCAAAATGTATCGAAAGAGAATCCAAATCCCTTCCTATACCCCATTTTGGATGTTAAAGGAAGAGGCGTTATGGTGGATGAGGTGGTCTTTGGAAGCTCCTTTATCTCCTGAAGGACATAACCGATACATGACTGTCTTTCGATTGTTGTATCCAGAACATGCAGCAATTACTCTATAATAGAGAGTAAAAGATAAACGATCCTCATATTAGGTTTACTGTAGGAGAGGTGGTTTTTTATGTCTAAAAAGAGAAGAAACAAAACCAAGAGACCCCAAAACCCTTATATGAAGCAAATCAAAGATTTGTTTATTGTAAGTGGCTACTATGTAACATACACATTTTTTAAGATAGGAAACAAACGTTATATCCATTGTAGTAGAGATGGTGAACAAGTTTTTCTAATTATAGATTTAGAGAAAAAGGAAATAGAGTTCTCAGAAACATTCTCCAAACTGGAGGTTGTGGAGGCTTTGGAAGTCAAAAGAAGTAGCAAATTATCAAATAATGAGCATTACCAAGTCCCTTTAAATGAAGATGATTTTGATGAGTTTTATGAAGAACAAGATCGGAATTTGAGCCAAGAGGAATACTGGATGGTCCAAATGTCTTTACTATCCGAAAACAGCCTGGAAAGGTTTGGCGTACCAGAAGAATCTCATGAATTTATGTATGATTATTTTGGTGAGCCCATTGCATACGGGGAAACCGATAGACAATGGATCGATTATCATATGTCCCAGGGAAATTTTGATGCAGCCTATGAAATACACCGGGCTTATATTAAAGAAAAGTAATATGGACTCAACCCCATAATGATTGGAGTTTCAGTTACTAACTTTAATGTTATTCCTAAGAATGACATTAAAGTTGGTAACTAAAAAAGGCAGCTAGGCTGCGATAAGATTTTTAAAAACAAAGTTCTTACTGCCTGCTGAAGATAAACTAACTGGCTTTCGATCAGCTGAAGAGGTTTTCCCTCTTGAAAAAGAGACTTAAAGAACGTTGACGCTACATTATACCAATATATCCCCCTCATAAAAATCTAAAAAGCTCAGTCAAACGACCGAGCTTGATTCCATTTCCAATTTATGTTCTCACCAAAAAGCTTGGCTCTTTATACTCTACTTTCTTCTTTAAGATAATCTCAAATGTTTCTTCCGAAGTAAGTCCTTTAAAAGATCGAGGATGTTTTGGAGAACGAAAACCAGCCAGTAACTTAGGCTTTCTGCTTCCATGAGTTTTTAAGCTCACTACACCACTTGTTTTAACTTTTAGATGTTTTCTGGCCATCTCACATATCCCCTTTCAAGAACTTATTCAAAGTATTTTTTAGATCATCATTTAGAGCATCAATATCATCAAATATATCCTTTTGCCTTTCTTCTTCAATGTCACCTAGGAGATGAACAGTAACAACAAATTGATCCGCCATAGGATATGATAGTGAATGCTCCCACCGCCTACGCTAACACTTAGAAGCGGGGGCTTCTTGCTTCATTGACCGCTGCCAGTGCGTATGCACGAGGACTTACATGATCTTCACAAGCGTTCGATGCCTTCCGGCATCCCGTTCTGGGCATACCCTCCCTACGGCATCTCCATCGAAATCAAGCAACCATGCTCAGGCCGCGTTCTAGAATGATTTTGGCGGATACAATGTCTCGATCCTGCTCCGTCCGCAAGCGGAGCATTCATGGATGCGAACAGCCAGCGTCTTGGGAACCTCCATACCGCACAGACAGGTCTGCGATGTACCGTTTGCAGGCACTTCAACGAGTCGCTTTCCTTGTTTGGCGGCTTTGTAAGACAAATAGGTGATAAATGTTCTCCATCCGGCATCGGAAATGCTTTTGGACAGTCGGCGGTTACGGATCATATTTTTGATTTTCAGTTGTTCTACCGCAATCAAGTCATGGTCACGAACAATACAGAAGGATTGTTTATGTAGAAAATCTTTTCTTTGCCGTGCTACTTTCCGATGGGCTTTTACTACTTTTCGTTTGGCTTTCTCCCGGTTTTTGGATCCTTTCTGCTTACGGGAAAGATGCCGCTGATCACGTTTTAACCGTTGTTCCGCTTTTCGCAAATACCGTGGATTTTCAATCGTTGTTTCGTTGGATAAAGCGGCAAACGAATTCAGTCCGAGGTCGATGCCAACAGCCCTTTCAACAATTGATACGGCTTCGGTATCCGGCACTTTCACGCTGATATTGACCATCCATTGGTCATCGTACCGTTTGACATTGATTTGCGTCACGTGGGTTCGGTCAAAGTCACGGTGAATATGGATGGGGACAAATCCGATTTTGGGCAGATACACATATCCCTCTTTGGCAAATGTCTTTTTCACCGCACCGGGTTGCGGTTAGGTAAACGAAACATACCGGTCTTTGGACTTGTAATGAGGAAACCCTGCTTCTCCGTGAAAAAAACACTGAAAAGCATGATCCAGACGTTGAAGGCAGTTTTGCAACACTTGCGAATGAACCTCTTTGAATTCGGGAAATTCCTTTTTCAGTAGGGGCAATTCATTTTGTTGTATAGAATAGAATAAGGATTTACCGAACTGCTTGTAGGCAATTTCTCGTTGTTCTTTGGCAGCGTTATACAATCGGCGGCACAATTCCAATGTCCGAAGCATGTATTGTTCCTGCTCCGGTGTAGGATAGAGCCTAAATTGATAAGTTACCTGCATAAGAATATACCTCCGAACAAGAACGTATATTCCTATTATACCACAATAAACTCCGCCATTCATCCCCCAAGCAAAGAGGTAGGAGCCTTCTGGTGGTTTAGGTCAAAGTTCATGGATAAGATTCTTACACTAAGTTTATAACCGTGTCGGATAACTGAACATGCAAAAGCCTGTCCTTATCCGAAGCGAATTCATCTCACCGCTTATAGAAGCAGGAGACTTCTTGGCTATTATGTGAATAGGAAATGCTTAATAGCACTCCCTTTCTTCCTTTTTCCATCATTTCAAAAAAAGATAAGGAGCCTTCGCTCCTCCTCAAAAGTTATCGGATTACATCAATCCCTTTTCTTTTAAACTGAAATAGCGATTGTATCCAATAATGACATGATCAAGGAGGTCAATTCCGACCATTTCTCCGACCTGTTTTAGTCGTTTGGTAACCTCGATATCCTCTTTACTGGGATCTACACTACCGGATGGATGGTTATGACTGACGATAATAGAAGCACAACTCCTTTTGATGGCTTCTTTGTAAAATAGGAATAGGTAAGGGTTTGAAGTATCTCCCCCTTTTCCCCTCCTCCACACCGTGCGTGCGAGTTTCCCCGCACACGGCGTTCCAACGATTAAACCTACTTTCCTTCCTCGGATTTCGATACCCTATAATCTCACGATTTATAACGTACTTTCAAGTGAACTGGTTCTCAGAGAATTTCTGTAATTTTGGACTCTTTTTATAGCCTTTTTACCGAAGCTTTCAGTGATGGTAGTCTAGATATAGGACACAGATTTTAGAGATTCATAAGGGTAGGAATATGAGTTCCAGTAATAATGGAAGAGGACGTAGCTCCATAGTGAGCCAGACCGAAGGGAAGGCGAACTAGGAGA
>JBEQAC010000106.1:0-10595 GCA_041640535.1 Bacillaceae bacterium | reverse complement strand
GTTGACTTAAACCTTGCAACAGGAACAATGCGTGTTTTCGCTAGAAAGGATGTTGTTACTGAGGTTTATGATCCTAGACTTGAAATTTCTGTTGATGAAGCAAGGTCTATTAATCCTAACTATCAAGTGGAGGATGTAATTGAAATAGAAGTTACTCCTAAAAACTTCGGTAGAATTGCTGCCCAAACGGCAAAGCAAGTAGTAACTCAACGTGTAAGAGAAGCAGAAAGAGGAGTCATCTACTCAGAATTTATTGATCGTGAAGAGGATATCATGACTGGTATTGTCCAACGATTAGATTCAAAATTTATTTATGTAAGCTTAGGTAAAATTGAAGCTTTATTACCAGCAAACGAGCAGATGCCAAATGAAAGATATAAACCACATGATCGAATAAAGGTTTACATAACAAAAGTTGAAAAGACAACAAAAGGTCCTCAAATCTTTGTTTCTAGGACACATCCTGGCTTATTAAAAAGGTTGTTCGAAATTGAAGTTCCAGAAATTTATGACGGAACAGTTGAAATCAAGTCTGTTGCGCGTGAAGCAGGAGACCGTTCTAAAATCTCAGTTCATTCAGATAATGAAGAAGTAGATCCAGTAGGTTCTTGTGTTGGGCCAAAGGGGCAAAGGGTACAGGCGATTGTAAATGAATTAAAAGGTGAAAAGATTGATATTGTTAAGTGGTCTGAAGATCCTGTTGTTTTTGTTGCAAATGCATTAAGTCCATCGAAAGTATTAGATGTTATGGTTAATGAAGAGGAAAAGGCGACAACTGTTGTTGTACCAGATTACCAACTGTCACTTGCTATTGGTAAAAGAGGACAAAATGCTAGATTAGCTGCTAAATTAACGGGTTGGAAAATTGATATAAAAAGTCAAACAGAAGCTGAACAAAATGGGATATTCCCAAGAGAAGGTTCAAGTTTTTTTGATGATGAGGTTGAAGAAGAAGTTACATTCGATTTTGGACTAGAAGAAATCGAGTGAGAGGTGAAATAAATGGTTGGTCAAAAAAAAATACCGTTGCGAAAATGTATAGCTAGTGGTGAAATGAGACCCAAGAAAGAGCTAGTCCGTATTGTTAGAACAAAAGAGGGTGAAATCTCAATTGATTTAACTGGGAAAAAATCTGGTCGTGGAGCATATTTAAGCTTAGATAAAGAGTTGATCATGCTGGCGAAAAAGAAAAACATACTAGCAAACCATTTAAAAGCAAAAATTGAGGACTCGCTCTACGATGAATTAATTCAGTTAGTGGAAGAAGAGCGTACTTCATGAATAAAGATCGTGAATGGGTATCGTTTTTAGGTTTAGCAAATCGAGCACGAAAAGTTATCTCAGGTGAAGAGCTTGTCATTAAAGACATTCGTAATGGGCGAGCCAAAATTGTCCTGTTAGCTGAAGATGCATCAACAAATACTGCAAAAAAAATAAAAGATAAAAGTGGCTATTATAAGATACCGCTACGAACAGTAAGTGATCGCTTTCTCTTAGGATCTGCTATTGGAAAAGATGCAAGAGTCGTAGTTGCAGTTACGGATATCGGATTTGCAAATAAATTGTTATCTTTGCTCGATTAATTTATTTGGGGGTGAACATATGAGTAAAATACGCGTTTATGAATATGCAAAAAAACATAATATCTCTAGTAAGGAAGTTATTTCTAAATTAAAAGAGATGAACATCGAGGTTACCAATCATATGTCAACAATTGAAGATGATGTAGTAGAAAAATTAGAAAATAAGAATATTAAAACAGAGAACCAATCAACTAAACCACAAACGAAAGCCAAAACAATTGTTGATGAAGATAGTGATATGATTGTGGAAACAAAAGAATTGAAGAAAAAAGGAACTCCTAAAAACCAAGGTAAGAAGGGCGAAAACAATAACCTTGGTAATTCCAATAATAATAAAAACAAAAATAAAAAAAATAAACAAAAGGGTGGACAGCAACAATCAAAACCACAGTTTGCACAACCTAAGCCCGAAAAAAAGCTCCCGGAAAAAATAACATTCAGCGGTTCTCTTACAGTAGGTGAATTAGCAAAAGAGCTAGGTAAAGAACCTTCTGAAATCATTAAAAAGTTATTTATGCTCGGTGTTATGGCAACAATTAATCAAGAGTTAGACAAGGACTCTATTGAATTGATTGCTGGAGAATATGGTGTCGAAGTTGAAGAAGAGATTGTATTTGAGTTGACGGAGTTTGAAGGATATGTATCTGAAGACAATCCTGAAGACTTAGTTGAACGCCCTTCTGTTGTTACTATCATGGGTCACGTTGATCATGGGAAAACAACGCTATTAGATTCAATTCGTCACACAAAAGTTACTGCTGGAGAAGCAGGGGGAATCACACAGCATATTGGTGCTTATCAGGTAGTGGAAAATGGAAAGAAAATCACGTTCCTTGATACACCTGGACACGCCGCATTTACAACTATGAGGGCTCGTGGTGCTCAAGTAACAGATATTACAGTATTAGTGGTAGCTGCAGATGACGGAGTAATGCCACAAACTGTAGAGGCAATCAGTCATGCAAAGGCTGCTGAGGTACCAATTATTGTTGCAGTGAATAAAATGGATAAACCATCAGCGAACCCTGATCGAGTTATGCAAGAACTAACTGAATATGGTTTAGTTCCTGAGGCGTGGGGAGGAGATACGATTTTTGTTCCGCTTTCTGCCTTAACTGGTGAAGGAATCGACACTCTTCTTGAAATGATTCTTCTTGTAAGTGAAGTTGAAGAATATAAAGCAAATCCTAATCGTAATGCAACAGGTACGGTAATTGAAGCACAGCTTGATAAAGGTAGAGGGTCTGTAGCAACACTTCTAGTACAAAATGGTACACTACGAGTGGGTGATCCAATCGTAGTTGGAAACACCTTTGGGCGTGTCCGTGCCATGGTAAATGATTTAGGGAGACGTGTAAAGGAAGCGGGTCCTTCAACACCTGTTGAGATAACTGGTTTAAGCGATGTACCACATGCTGGGGATCATTTTATGGTCTTTGATGATGAAAAGAAAGCCCGTCAAGTCGGTGAAGCTCGTGCTCAGAAACAAATATTAGAGCAACGAGGGGAAAAAGTAAAGGTAAGCCTTGATGATTTATTTGAGCATATTAAACAAGGTGAGATGAAAGAGATTAATTTAATTGTGAAAGCAGATGTTCAAGGATCTGTTGAAGCCTTAGCTGCATCTTTACAAAAAATTGACGTTGAAGGTGTTAAGGTTAAAATCATCCATACAGGTGTAGGGGCGATCACAGAGTCAGATATTATCCTTGCATCAGCATCTAACGGGATTGTAATTGGGTTTAATGTTCGTCCTGATGTAAATGCTAAACGTACGGCAGAAGCCGAGAACGTCGACATTCGTCTTCACCGCATTATTTATAAGGTTATTGAAGAAATTGAAGCGGCAATGAAAGGAATGCTTGATCCTGAATTTGAAGAAAAAGTGATTGGGCAGGCTGAAGTTAGAACCACCTTCAAAGTATCAAAAATTGGTACAATTGCTGGATCTTATGTAACAGATGGAAAAATTACTCGTGACAGCGGAATTCGTCTCATTCGTAATGGTGTTGTAGTATTTGAAGGTGAAATTGATACACTTAAACGTTTTAAAGATGATGTAAAAGAAGTTGCACAAGGATATGAATGTGGTATAACAATTACGAAATTTAATGATATTAAAGAAGGAGACATTATTGAGGCGTATATAATGGAAGAGATTGATCGTAAGTGATCGGAGTTGTAGAATGTGAATGTCTGATATACGACTCGTCTTCATTAAAGGACAAAAGAGCTGTTCTACAAAGAATCTTAACGCGCCTTAAGCAAAGATACAATGTCTCGGTATCAGAAATAGATTTTCAAGATACGTGGCAACGCACGAAAATAGCAATTGTTTCAGTTTCTTCAAATAAACAAACGACAGAAAAAGAATTAAATAAATGCTTGAAATTAATTGATTCTTTTCCTGAAATTGAACGAACTGTAACTGAATTTGAGTGGCTTTAAGACGAGGTGATGATAATGAGTATTCGACCTAATCGTGTCGGAGAACAAATGAAAAAAGAACTTGGTGATATCATCGGACGTAAGATCAAAGATCCACGTATAGGATTTGTAACAGTAACAGATGTACAAGTGACAGGTGACCTTCAGCAAGCTAAAGTATATATCTCAGTTCTAGGTGATGATGAACAAAGAGAAAACACCTTAAAAGGATTGGCTAAAGCAAAAGGGTTTATTAGATCTGAGATTGGAAAACGAATTCGGTTAAGAAAAACACCAGAAATTCAATTTGAATTCGATGAATCAATCGATTATGGTAATCGAATTGAAACACTGCTTCAAGATTTAAATAGACAATCTAATTTAGATTAAGAAATAGCTGGCTCAATTGTTGAGTCAGCTATATTATTATTATGTAAAAGGAGAGTAAAGATGGAAGGAATTCTACTCCTTAACAAACCAAAAGGGTTAACATCCCATGACTGTGTATTTAAGATCCGTAAATTAATTAAAATGAAAAAGGTCGGACACACCGGTACTCTTGACCCAGATGTAACCGGTGTACTTCCTATTTGTATCGGAAGAGCAACGAAAATTGTAGAATATATTACGGCGGCAGAAAAGACCTATGAAGGTGAGGTTACATTAGGGTTTTCAACAACAACTGAAGATGCTTCAGGTGATCTTGTAGAAAAAGTCGAGATAACAAAGCTTATCTCCCGAGATGAAATTAAAAGAGTTTTTACAAGTTTAACCGGAGAAATTACTCAAACCCCACCGATGTTCTCGGCTGTAAAAGTAAATGGTAAACGCCTATACGAATATGCAAGACAAGGAATAGAGGTTGAAAGACCATCAAGAAAAGTTGTGATAAAGGAGCTAGTATTATTAGACGACCGAGAAGCGTTTGAAGGTGAAACCATATCATTTAGATTTCGCGTGACTTGTAGTAAAGGTACATATGTAAGGACTCTTGCTGTGATGATTGGCGAATTATTAGGATTCCCTGCTCATATGTCCGATTTAATAAGAACAGCTTCAGGTCAATATACAATTGATGAATGTATCTCCTTTGAAGAAATTGAAAACCTAGTTGCGCAAGATAGATTAAACGAAAGCCTTCAATCCATTGAGAGTGCCTTAATTCATTTGCCGAAATATGAAATTAATGATACAGTAGCAATGAAAGTCATAAACGGTGCCGTTTTAGAATTACCAAAGGAACTAAACATTGCTGAAGATCAGCCAGTTGCAATGATAAATAAAGCTGGGATTTGTTTAGCAATATATAAACGCCATCAAACAAAACCTTATTTGATTAAGCCTGAAAAAGTTCTTATTAACAACCAGGCCTAAACTTTCAGGACATTTGAGAAAAGGTGACAAAATATAGTGAAAACGATACAAATTTCCCATCCACATGGATATAACAAAGAAGATTTACCAGCTACTGTTTTAGCGCTTGGTTATTTTGACGGAGTCCATCTTGGACATCGTCAGGTTATCAAGTGTGCAAAAGAAATGGCGGAGATCAGAGGGTACGAAAGTGCGGTCATGACATTTGATCCACATCCCTCTGTCATGTTAGGAAAAAAAAGTAGGGATATTAAATATATTACACCTCTTGAAGAGAAAAAAAGACTTATTAAAGATTTGGGAATCAATCGATTATATATTGTAGATTTTACTCATGATTTTGCTAATCTATTACCCCAACAATTTGTTGATCAGTACATTATTGGACTTAATGTAAAGCATATTGTTGCCGGATTTGATTTTACATACGGAAAATTGGGAAAAGGGACAATGGATACGATGCCGTTGTATTCTAGAAACGAATTTACACAGACAACAATAGCAAAACTAACACATAACGACCAAAAAATAAGTTCAACCTTAATAAGACAGCTTCTAGCAGAAGGAAATGTACATAATCTCCCGGGTTTATTAGGTCGGTATTATCTCATTTCTGGTATTGTCGTTGATGGTGACAAAAGAGGAAGAACCATCGGCTTTCCGACAGCAAACATTCGGTTAAATGGAAATTATCTTACTCCGCCAACTGGTGTATATGCTGTACGATTAAACGTAAAAGGACAGTGGCATCAAGGAGTTTGTAACATTGGCTATAAACCGACTTTTAATAATGAAGAAAAACAACAATCAATTGAGGTACATATCTTTGATTTTAATGATACCATCTACGGTGATGATGTTTATCTAGAATGGCATAAACGTTTAAGAGATGAAAGAAAGTTTGAAAATATATTAGAACTGGTCCAACAAATTAACTTGGATAAAACACAAGCGATAAGTTATTTTGAAAAAATAAGTGAACAGACTTGCTTTTTGTCATAAAAAGAGTTATTCTTATAAACGTATTAAAAGAACCATTGCTTGGCATAACGAATCACCAACGTATGCTCGGTTATAGGGGATCAATATAGAGGAGGTGAATAGGATGGCAATCACACAAGAGCGTAAAAATGAACTTATTAATGAGTTTAAAACTCATGACACTGATACTGGATCACCAGAAGTTCAAATCGCTGTCCTAACAGAGTCAATTAATAATTTAAACGATCATTTACGTACACACAAAAAAGATCATCATTCACGTCGTGGTCTTTTAAAGATGGTTGGTAAGCGTCGTAACTTACTTACTTATCTTCGTAACAAAGACGTAACTCGTTATCGCGAACTTATTAACAGATTAGGTTTACGTAGATAACTTACAGAAAGCGGGAGAATTCCCGCTTTTTTATTAGCAATAAAATAATGGAAAATCTTTTTAAAATAAGAATAATTTTACATATTGAACGAGTAATGATATCTTTATTAAAATTAGTTCATACTAATATTACATACTTATATTTAAAAAATGTATTGGTTACTATTTACATATGAGAGGAGAACGTAGAATGGAGCAACAAAAGCAACACTTCTCCATGGACTGGGCAGGCCGTGAGCTAACAGTTGAAATTGGTCAACTTGCTAAACAAGCAAATGGATCTGCATTAGTTCGGTATGGAGAAACTGTCGTATTAAGTACAGCAACAGCTTCGAAGGAACCTAAGAATTTAGATTTCTTCCCACTTACAGTTAATTATGAAGAGCGACTTTATGCAGTAGGTAAAATTCCAGGAGGATTTATTAAACGCGAAGGCCGACCTAGCGAGAAGGCAATCCTAGCAAGTAGATTAATTGACCGTCCAATTCGACCATTATTTGCTGATGGTTTTCGTAATGAGGTACAGGTCATTAGTATTGTGATGAGTGTGGATCAAGATTGTTCATCAGAGATGGCTGCGATGTTTGGATCCTCGTTGGCACTTACTGTGTCAGATATTCCATTTGAAGGGCCAATTGCTGGTGTGACGGTTGGTAGAATCAACAATGAGTTTGTCATCAATCCTTCTGTAGAACAACAGGAAAAGAGCGATATCCATTTAGTTGTTGCAGGTACTAAAGATGCAATTAATATGGTTGAAGCTGGTGCAGAAGAAGTGACTGAAGAAATAATGCTTGAAGCTATTATGTTCGGTCATGAGGAAATAAAACGCTTAATTTCTTTTCAAGAAGAAATCGCTCAAGCAGTAGGGAAAGAAAAAAAGGAAGTAACATTGTACGAGCTTGATCAAGACCTTGAGAAGCAAATAAGAGTTATGGCTGAGTCCGATATTAATAAAGCTGTTCAAGTAGTTGAAAAGCATGCAAGAGAAGCCGCAATTAATGAAGTTAAAGCAGCAGTAAAACTTAAATTTGAAGAACAAGAAGCAGACGAGCATACATTAAAGCAAGTAAATGAGATCCTCTATAAGTTGGTAAAGGAAGAAGTACGAAGACTAATCACGGTTGAAAAAGTACGACCAGATGGTAGAAGTATTGACCAAATCCGTGCCCTTTCTTCAGAAGTTGGTCTTTTACCAAGAACTCATGGATCAGGATTGTTTACCCGTGGTCAAACTCAAGCCTTAAGTATTTGTACACTAGGTGCATTAGGTGATGTTCAAATTCTAGATGGGCTAGGAATTGAAGAATCAAAACGTTTTATGCATCATTATAATTTTCCTTCCTTTAGTGTTGGTGAAACAGGGCCAATGAGAGGTCCAGGACGTCGTGAAATTGGGCATGGGGCATTAGGTGAAAGAGCTTTAGAACCTATTATACCTACTGAAAAAGACTTTCCATATACGATTCGCCTTGTTTCAGAGGTTCTTGAATCAAACGGTTCAACTTCTCAGGCTAGTATTTGTGCAAGCACATTAGCAATGATGGATGCAGGTGTTCCAATTAAGGCTCCTGTGGCTGGTATTGCAATGGGATTAGTAAAATCAGGTGAACATTATTCTGTTCTAACAGATATCCAAGGTATGGAAGATCATTTGGGGGATATGGATTTTAAGGTTGCAGGTACGGCAAAGGGAATTACCGCCTTGCAAATGGATATTAAGATTGAAGGCCTATCCCGTGAAATTCTTGAAGAAGCTTTGCAGCAAGCAAAAATTGGAAGAATGGAAATTCTCCAATCTATGCTTGACACAATCCAAAATCCGAGAAACCAATTATCTCAATATGCACCAAAAATCTTAACAATGAAGATTAACCCAGATAAAATCCGAGATGTGATTGGACCAAGTGGAAAACAAATTAATAAAATTATTGACGAAACTGGTGTGAAAATCGATATTGAGCAAGATGGTACAGTCTTTATTTCTTCTGTGAATGAAGAAATGAATCAAAAAGCAAAGAAAATTATTGAAGATATCGTTCGTGAGGTTGAAGTTGGTCAAATGTACCTTGGGAAAGTAAAACGAATCGAAAAATTCGGAGCGTTTGTGGAGCTTTTCAGCGGAAAAGATGGACTCGTCCATATATCAGAACTTGCAGAAGAACGTGTGGGTAAAGTCGAAGATGTCGTTTCCATAGGTGATGAAATTTTAGTTAAGGTAACTGAAATTGATAAGCAAGGTCGTGTTAACTTATCTAGAAAAGTAGTATTAAAAGAAGAAAAAGAAAAACAACAGCAATAATAGAAGGAGGCTGACCAAAATAAGTGCTAGGTACCGCTTCTCATATCTAGATTTAAATATCCAATTTAAGTCAATTAGATATAGAGGTGGAAAATTCACTTTTGGACAGCCTTTTTTTTGTTCTAAAGTAAGCTATTCTAAACTTTCATTCTTTTTACTGTTCCTTGTTCTACCTTGTCCCCCTTATACATATTTCTAGTAGAAAGGGGGATCTGTCATGAAAAAAACAACGATTCATTTTTTTACGTTCTTATTTATATTCCTTATATCTGTTGGTACAATCCAAAATCCATATACAACCAATTATATAAGTAATCTAAAGGTTGAAAGCATTGTAGTTTCAAAACAAACCAATTCATTATTAAAGGAAATTGAAGCGAAAGCAGTGAAATATGAAGTCCCTGCAATTGATGCTCAAATAGATAGAGTGTGGAAAGCAACCCCTGGATATAACGGGCTAAAGGTGGATATAAAGGCTTCATATGAGAACATGAAAAAACAGGATGTATTTGACGAGAACAAACTCGTTTATAAACAAGTGTCGCCCAATGTTCATTTAGATCAACTTCCACCTGAGCCTATTTATCGTGGGAACCCTGAAAAGCCAATGGTTTCCTTTTTAATAAATGTTGCTTGGGGAAATGAATATATTCCGGAGATGCTGGAAACGTTAAAGAAACATAATGTAAAAGCAACGTTCTTTCTTGAAGGACGATGGGTAAAGGAAAATCCAGATTTAGCAAAAATGATTGTTGATGCAGGGCATGAAGTTGGTAACCATTCCTATACACATCCAAATCTTAAGACAATGCCTTCATCATCTGTGAGAGAGCAATTAATAAAAACAAATGATGTGATTGAAGCAACAACAGGCAAGAAACCAACTCTTTTTGCACCACCAAGTGGGAATTATCGCGATGAGGTGGTTAAGATTGCAGCTGAACAAGGGATGAAAACAATCATGTGGAGCGTTGATACGATTGATTGGCAAAAGCCAACACCTCAAGTATTGATTCAAAGAGTGCTGGGGAAAGTACATCCTGGGGCTTTGATTCTTATGCATCCAACTGAATCCACTTCTAGATCGTTAGAAACATTAATTCTCTCTATCAAAGAGAAAGAATATATTATTCATAATGTGTCTACATTATTAAGTGAAGAACGTATTTTAAACAAATAAAAATGGGGTTTTTAGTTAGACGGGAGGAAAGCTCTTTGATTAAAAAATATACATGCCAAAATGGGGTAAGAGTTGTTTTAGAAAATATCCCAACTGTTAGATCAGTTGCAATTGGAATTTGGATAGGTACAGGTTCTAGAAGTGAAAATGAACAAAATAATGGTGTTTCCCATTTTCTTGAGCATATGTTTTTTAAGGGGACGAACACATTATCAGCAAGAGAAATAGCAGAATCCTTTGATAGTATTGGCGGTCAAGTAAACGCATTTACTTCTAAAGAATATACATGCTATTATGCAAAAGTGTTAGATGAACATGCATCATTTGCACTTTCTACTCTAGCGGATATGTTTT
>JBEQAC010000105.1:0-10611 GCA_041640535.1 Bacillaceae bacterium | reverse complement strand
CAATCCATTCACCATTAATAAAGTTTTTGTAAGTCTTACCCGAATTTGCTTCTATCCAACTTCGCATATTATTTTCAGTCATAACTTTAAGTCCCTTTCACTTTTTTCTGAGTTTACATCGCTTGGCGACAAATCTGTTTTAAATCTTCGATTGTTGGTTGGCGAGGATTTACCGGAACATTTCCAGACACCATCGCTTCCTCTGCTATGAGACCTAAATCTGCTTCTGTTACACCGAAGTCTGATAAAGTTTGATAGATCCCTATATCTTGTTTTAGCTGACGAACGGCGACGACTGATTGTTCTGCTGCCTGTCTTGGTGCCATTCCCTCTACTGGCATATCAAATAGCTTTGCAATTTCGATAAACTTTGGTAAGTTTCCAATCAAGTTATATTCCATCACTTCTGGTAAAAGAATCGCATTAACTGTACCGTGTGGAATTTTAAAATGAGCACCTAATGGAATCGCTAAAGCATGAGATAAACCAAGTCGGGTCGGATTAAAGGCCATCGCAGCTGTTAAACTAGCCATCAGCATATCGTAACGAGCTTCAAGATGATCCCCTTGTGCTACCGCAGTTCTTAAGCTCTTGGAAACGAGTTTCATAGATTGAATTGAAAGAGCTTCTGAAATTGGCTGTGTTGCTTTATTAACATATGATTCTAGTGCATGGGTTAAGGCGTCCATCCCTGTCGCTGCTGTAATACTCGGTGGTAAAGTCAGTGTTAGTTGAGGATCACAGATGGTAATATCAGGACAATTAAAAGAGCTACCTACACTAAGTTTCACCTTTGCCTGTTTGTCAGATAAGACAGACCAAATGGTAATTTCGCTTCCTGTTCCTGAAGTTGTAGGGATTGCAATAACAGGTGAGCCTTTTTGTGGTACCTTATTAATGCCAACATAGTCGCGAATATGTCCTTCATTCCCTAGCATTAATCCAACAGCCTTTGCTGTATCAAGTGAACTCCCTCCACCTAGACCAACCACACAATCACAATTTGCTTCTCTTGCTATACTCTTGGCTCTCATTACCCCTTCAATATCTGGATCAGGTTCAATGTCATTGTACAAAGTATAAGAGATACCCGCCTTTTCCAAAACATTGGTTAGGATGTTCGTTACTCCTGCTTTTTGAACACCAGGGTCAGTTACGAGAAATACATTCGTTCCACCGACTGATTGAACTAATTCAGCCAGCATGTTAACTGCACCATTTCCAAATTCAATGACTGTTGGTAGTTCATATCTAAATACACGATTTAAAAGCATTCTCTGTCTCCTCCATAAAAGCGTCTGAAAGATTAAGCTTATAGCGTTCTCCCCATCTTCTTAACTCTTGTTCAACCTTATCTGGTAACTCAATCCCATGTTTCATACGTTCTTGTGTACATCGAAATTCAATTTCACCTGGTATTAAAATTTCGTCTACTCCTGGAGCGGTTGGTTCCGCTTTAATTTCCACAAAATATTGATCTATTCTATCTTTAAACTCCTCAATCGGCATAAATTTCGAAATATCAATTCCAATAAAGAAATGTCCAACATTCTGTGGCTCTACCCAATTTTCATACATGTTGTTTACATATTTTCCAAAGCCAGCCCCTGTTAAGACACCGCATAAAATATCAATAAACATGGAAATCGCATAACCTTTTGGTCCTCCTAAAGGTAGCACCGAACCTGCTAGTGCGCTCTCTGCATCTGTCGTCGGATTTCCGTCTTTATCAATCGCCCATGTGTCAGGTATTGGGATTCCCTTTTGGGCTGCGGAAATGATTTTCCCTCTTGCCACAACACTTGTGGCCATATCTAAGATGAAGGGCTCATATTTCCCTGCTGGTATCCCAATGGACAATGGATTTGTACCAATAAAAGGTCTTATTCCTCCTGTTGGAGGCATGGTTTGAGAGGCATTCGACATAACTAGCATGATCATATCTTCTTTCATTGCTTTAAGTAAGTAGTAAGCACAAGTACCAAAATGATTGGACCCCTTTACTCCTACTATCCCAGCGCCATGCTTTTTCGTTGCTTCTATCGCTAGCTGAAGAGCTTTATTTCCAACAACAGCTCCTACATGATTTCGACCATCTAATAAGGTAATTGGACCGTCAACCTTTACATCCATATCCCCATTCGAATGAATCATTCCAGCTTCCAGCCGCTGCATATAGATATCCGCTCTTACCACTCCATGAGAATCTACTCCCCGGAGATCGGCCTGAACAAGTGATTCTGCCACAACTCTCGCTTCTTCTAAAGGAAGACCAGCCTTTTCAAATAAATTCGTGCAAAAGTGCTCTAGCTTTTTCCAATGAAATTTAGCTGTCACGTAAATGCACATCCCTTTTGGCGTAAAGTTTCATCAATCCAATTTCGGTTGATGGTTCCATTTTCAATTTCTTCAAAGGTAAGGTGTTCTTTCCTTATTTGTGCTTTTGCAAGTTCAAGTATTTCTTCCGCTTGATTCAATGGAATGGAGATCACTCCATCTTCATCTCCAACTATGATATCTCCAGGATGGATAATCATATTACATACTGTTACTGGTACATTAATTTCTCCAGGTCCTTCTTTATACGGTCCTCGATGTGTATATCCTTTTGCAAAACAAGGATAATCTTTCTCCTTAAATGCAGCCGAATCTCGAATCGCACCATCGATAACAAATCCCGCAATTCCCTTTTTTGCAGCCAATCTCATCATAATTTCTCCAATAATGGCTTGAGTCATGTCACCACCTGCATCGACGACAATAACATCACCTGGACTTGCTATATCAATTGCTTTATGTACCATGAGATTATCTCCAGCTCTCGTCTTCACAGTGAATGCTGTTCCTATTATTTTTCCGCTTTTATGAACTGGACGTAAGTCTGATGATGTCCCTTGTAATCGGTTCATATTATCACTTAGTAGAGGAGTTGGGATATTTTTAAAGTGTTCAATTAATAAACTTGATGGTCTATTTACAAGTGGAAATATTTGAAAGCCGTTATTGCTCATATAATCAATTCCTCCCTGCTTATGATAGAATTTTTTTACTAATAGCAGAGAAATCAAGTTCACCTGATTCCGCTTCTGATTGTTTATATAACTCCAATGCATAATTCGCTAGTGGTAATTCAATATTTGATCCTTCATCTACTGCAATTTGTATATCTTTTTTCATCAGGCTTAGCTTGAAACCAGGTTTATAGTCGCGATTAACAATACTATCAAGCTTATTTAGTAGCATCCACGATGCTCCCGAACTACTACCTATTACTTGCTTTAACATATCTCTATCAATCTCTAACTTTTCTGCTAGAGCAGCTGCCTCTGCAGAAGCCACCATATGAATTCCGGCTAACATTTGATTGATCGCTTTAATTGCTTTTCCAGCACCAATATTTCCGACAAGATAAATATTTTTCGCCATCGCGTCTAAAACAGGTTTAACGGTTTCCAAAACCGATTGTTCTCCCCCAGCCATGATAGTTAATGTTCCTTGTTCTGCACCAATCGTTCCTCCACTTACAGGACCGTCTAAAACTTGAATCCCTTTTTCTTGATAAATATGATTAATTTTTTTCATGACTGCAGGGGAACCTGAGGTCATTTCAATGAGGATTGTATTTGGAGAAAAAGAATCTACTACTTGCTGAGAAAGTAGTACGGATTCCATTTCCTTATCCGTAGGTAAAATACTTATTACTACATCGCTATTTTTCACTACATCTTCGACTGTTGCCTTTTCAAACGCACCACTAGCAACAAGCTCATCTACCGATAGTCGATTTCTATGAGCCGTAATATATAATTCAAACCGATGTTTGAGAAGGTTTTTAGCCATTGGAAGTCCCATTGCTCCAAGACCGATAAATCCTACACGCTTTAAAACCATGAATTCTTCCCCCTAGTATTAGGAAAGAGCTAATAAATCTTGATATTAGCTCTTTCTCTTATTGTGTTAGCGCTTTATCAAGAACGATTCTAATCTACTATTACTTCATAAATAGTTTACTAGTTATTAAACAACCGTATGATCCAATTCCCATCCTAATCTTTCATATAATCTTCTTCTACCTGCTTTGTCACCTGTTAGCTCTTGATGAGCGTATTTTGCTACCTCATAAGCAAGCTTTCGTGGGACAACAATTACTCCATCACCATCGGCTACGATAACATCTCCTGGGTAAATCGCTACACCACCAATGGCAACTGGTACATCTTTAGAATCATAGCGAATACGTGCTTGGTCCATCCCTTGGGAAACAAATTGTGACCACACTGGAATGTTCTGATGAATGACTTCATCTGTATCTCGAATGCCTCCACCATTTGTTATGTATCCAACAGCACCTTTATGCTTATGATCAAGAGTGTTGTTAGAGCCTAAGATTCCTACATCTACACCACTAACATCCATACAAATAATATCGCCTTCGACAATGTCATGTGCCCAAGGATCATTACACACTTCACTGTAGTACCATTTCACCCATTCTGTATATTCATCTCCAGTCACCCTTGGAGCTGGCCCTTCATACGGCATATAGCGAGCTGTTCTTGCAATACCAACAACCTTGGTACGGAATAACGGCTTTATACTGTGATGAATCGTTCCATACCCATGCATCCCTACCCAATCCATCCCGTCACGTACATCTGTTACTCGTAAATCTTTATATAATTCCAAAATTTCTTTTCTGTCATCATGTTTATTTATGTTTTCCATTTCTATCTCTCCTTCATTTCTATTAATTTAGATTGTCTAAAATCCCCAGTTCCTTAACAACATAGATAAAGTAACATTACTCTTAGAGAGCACTCACCTCCTTAAATATTGGAAGAAACTATTTTTTAATTGGTGAACGGCTTGATTCTCTAATGATGAGATCTGGCTCTAGTACAACCGTTGCAGGTGCTATTTTCTTTTCTTCATTAATCGATTTAATCAAGATTTGTGCCGCCATTTGTCCCATATGGTAACCTGGTTGTCGAACCGTTGTTAAAGGTGGGTTCAAATGTTGGGCCCAGATTGTTTCATCATAACTAACGATTGCAATATCATCTGGTATTTGTTTATCTAGGGTTTTAATGGCTCCAAGTAGCTCTAATGTAATCATGTTATTTGTAGAAAAAACAGCATCTATATCTGAGTTGGCTTCTAAGTAATGGATAATCGAATCTAGAGTATTCTCACTTCCCTGCTCTAACTCTAGTATTCTAAAATCCTCTACACCGAATCGATTCCTAAGTAATGCAAGTTGATATCCCTCTAACCTTTCTTTCCATGTACTTACATATGGGTTACGATAGGCTAGTGCAACAACTTTCTTTCTCCCACTTTTGAGAAGATGATCTACTGCTGCATACGCTCCCTTTATATTATCCATAACGACCGTATTGGTCTCTAGGTCCGGCAAACGACGATTTATGACCACGAGAGGAAATTTAGAGTTTACTAGTTTTTGATATAACTCCATATTTCTAACAGTAGGATTTATGATGATTCCATCTACTTGCCTCATTTGGAATTCTCTTATGTATTCTTCTTCTACATCAGGCTCTTCATTCGAGTTACATACCATTAAGTTAAACCCTAGTTCCCGACAGGTGTCCTCAACTCCTTCTAATACTGTAGTCCAGAAGGGATTCTTAAAGTTAGACAAAACAATGCCAATGACGTTCGTCCTCATCGATTTTAGTCCTTTTGCCAGTGCATTTGGACGATAATCAAGCTCTTTTATTGCCTTTAATACTCTATTTCTTGTTTCTTCAGTGGTATGTGAATAATTTCCATTTAAAATCCGAGAAACCGTTGTTTTAGATACTTTTGCCATCTTTGCCACATCACCAATTGTCACTCTCAAAACGATCACCTCACTCTCTTTATAATTTTGTATATTTGGAAACCGATACACTAATGAATAAAAAATTTTCAAAATTAGGTTTAGTTAGTTACGGTTAGATTTGAAACGCTTTCAAATCTTTCTCTCTTTTGGAAATCGTTAACCTAAATTTACATCCTGGTCCAAATCCTGTCAACGGCCCTAAATTTTATCATTTTCACATATAAAATATAAGTTTGTCATATTTTCATAGTGTAAATTTTACCGATATATTTTCTTTATTGATTTTTGGTTTGGAAATCGATAAACTAAATTGCTCCTATTACTAATAATCTAGTTCTTATGATTTCGAAAATATTCTTTTAGGATAAAATTCAAAAAAGTCCAAACCTGTCGCTATATGTCTGATTATTTCGAACACTTTTTTAAAAACTTTTTGTGACTTCTTAAAATAAATCTAACTTTTGAGTTTCTCTTTATGACCACTTTATGGTAATATCCCATATATCAAATCTTATAAATCCACTAACCTGCAAGGAGAATATAATGACTTATCAAATTTTGTTTTTAGATATTGATGGTACAATTTTAACTCCTGATGATACGATTCAAGAATCAACGAAAGAAGCTATTCGTCAGGTTCAACAAAAAGGTATAGAAGTTTTCTTAGCTACAGGTAGACCACTACATGAGATATTGGACATTGGAGAAGAACTTGGAGTCGAGTCCTTTATTGGATATAATGGTGCTTATGCTATACATAAAGGACAAGAAATAATAAAGGCGCCAATGAAAGGAAGTACAGTCGAGCGCTTTCTATCTATCGCCCATAATCAAGGGCATGAACTTGTGATGTATACGAATAAAAAGAATGTTCTCTCTTCAATTGATGCCCCTGTTATTCAGGAATTTATTGCAAAGTTCCATTTAAAGCATAATGAACCGTATACCCCCGCTGTTATTCATGACATTCTTGGAATGACGGTTGTGAATATGAGTGAAGATGAAAAAAAGTTATATGAGGAAGAAGAGGATTACCATCTATCTCAAGTGAATCTAGAAGGCTTTCGACACAGCTATGATGTCATTCGTGGTACTGTAAACAAAGGCATTGCAGTTAAAGTGATCTTGCAGCATCTTAATCTTCCACAAGCAAGTGCGATTGCATTTGGAGACGGTATGAATGACAAGGAAATGCTGTCTGTTGTAGGAGAGGGATTTGCGATGGGAAATGCTCATCCAGATTTAGTCTCTTATGCAAAACATCAAACAACAACGGTCACAAACTCTGGAATTTTTAACGGTCTTAAATCAATAGGAATTGTGAAATAACGATAAAAAATGAGGTTAACCTTTGGTCAACCTCATTTTTTTCATACTAATATTCTAATGGCTGCTTCATGATTCTTAAGTTCATCCATTCATAATGTCTCAATCTTAGTTCAAACAAGGTTAAAGCGTCTTGGAAGATTTCAGGATTTTGATTGAGTCTACTTAAGGCTTCTTTCTTATTTTCCGTTTCTTTATTTGTAGCTTCCACTAGTTTGTCTAGCGTATTAAATGGTTGCTTGAAGAACATCACAATATCTCGTTCGAGTGCTTTTTCAAAGAACTCAAACTGCTGTAGAAATTGCTTAGTAATGGTTTCGGCAATATCCTCGTAATTTCTATTTTCAATATATTGTTTGTATTTCGTATAAAGGTTCGCCTTCTGTGAAAATGGACCAAAAATCTTCCCTGCACTTGTTAATAAAAATTGTCCTGGTGTAAAGCGAAGGAGAACATCGACATTTTCGATATGAATACGATTGGTCATACGCTCGGCATCTCTTCGCCAATCATCTAAAACCTTGTAATCACAACTCAAGTTTATTTTCTCTTCCCCATACAATTCATTAAGACTTGCACTTAATTCCTCTAAGTTTACCTTACTCACATTAAAATCATCACTTGCAAGGGAAATCCAACTTGCGATCGCCTCTGAAAACTTCGGTTCAACTTTCGTATTAAAATACTCTTGAATTCGTCTATTCATCTCGTCATTTAGCTCACGATGAAGTTTACTAAAATCATGATCCTCACGAATAAATTCTGATGAATTACGTAAAATTTTCGGAACATTCTCATGCATTTCTGCTCTTATTTCATCTTTTATCATTCGATACGCTTCAGTTATCCTGCTAATCTTTTCTTTTTCAACATCATAAAGCTGATTAATTGCACCATTTAATTTTTTCACCATGTCTTCATTAAATGCTATCGTTTGGTTTAAGCTTTGATGAAGCTCTTCTCTCGTAGTAATAAGAGTCTGAATCATTTTCTTGCTATGTTGAAGGAGCTTTTGAGCCCGATCTTCTTTTACATGATTACGTTTAAAGTGTTCGTCTATTAGCTGTGATAGTGAATCAAGACTATTTAAACTATATGCTTTAAAGGGTAAAATAACCGCGTCAGGGAAATATGGACTAATTTTTGATTTCGTTACTTTTGCCACCCTTTGTACTTCTTCCTCACTATAATTCTCTTCAATTTCCGTTAATAAGAAATGAACATGGATATTTGGGGTATGCTCTTTAATTTTTATTAAAATCTCACGCTCTTTTTCAGTAAATGGAGAGTGGATATTTAAAACAAATAAAAGAATGTCTGCAAATCCGCTATATTTAAAAATATCATGATTCTCATGTAACTCACTTGTCAGGCAGGGAGTATCAATGATTGATAAATGATTCTCATGCAAAAATGTACTTGGTATTTTGGTGTCTAAAAAAGCCTCACTATTTTTTTCCTGTTTAGAAGGTGTTAAATATTGATACTTTGCAAGATTCGTTACCGGCTTGTAACTTTGGTCGGTAATTTCAGTAATTGATTCTTCTTCGGCATCATGTATGATCATTACACTTGACGATGGGCCTTCCAAAATGCTTTCCCCTAAAATCGTGTTCCTAAACGATACCTTTCCACGTTCACTTGTTCCAGCAACTAAAATATGACGCATTTCAAGCTTCGTTAAACTTTCGACTAGCCAATTAAAACGATGACCAATATGTAGGTCTTGCTTTTGAGCCCATGTAGAAATAGACTGATAAAGCTCCTTACTGTAGTCAAAGAGTTCAATGCTATGATGAAATTGTTCCTGTATATTTTCTGACACACGTATGACTTCGGGCTGAATACTCGTTGGAAACAGCTCACTCCACGATAAAATCGCAGTTGCCGGGAACAGAGCCTCAGATGCGCGTGTAATTCTTAACCAATTTGTTAAATAGCTTGGAATCATATTTTGTAACGTGCTAAAGAGATAATCACCATTCATTAATTGAAGATATGTTTGTTTATACAATTCAGCCAAATTAGACCAAGATTCATTTTTATTAATCTCTACTTCAGATAATAACTTATCGATTTCGATTAGCCAATCCAGGAAAAACTTCGCCTCTTTATATTCCATCCAAAGGGAGGAGACAAACTGTTCAAACCGTGGTTGATTTAGGTGATAAAGAGTATAAATAAATTCGTAGAAATAACTTGGCGCAATGTTTTTTACATATCCTTTGTCAGCATAGTCTTTCATAATCTCAAACCATTGCATAGATTCTGTACGAATAGCCTCATTCTTTACAAGCTCTACTGCATTTCCCCAGTCTTGCTGTTCCTCAAAGAAGTTACGTGCTAGAGTGGTGACATTCGGATAGTCCGGATTTAAGGCAACAGCTTTTTTGATCATGTCTTTTGCTAGACTAACTTTTCCGCGTTCCCAGTATAGTGAGAATAGTTTGATCGATATTTCAGTTGTAAGAACTAAATGCTCTGAAGAAATCGATGTATACAATTCTTCGGCGTTTCCTAACAGATCAAGCTCAAAATAGGCATCTGCCATATTCTTTTTCGCCCAATCGGCCAGTTCATTATTGATATTTTCCCATTTAAAAATAGCAGATTCATAATCTTTATGGTGAAAATATATCTCACCTTGTGAAAACCGAATATAGGACAAATCACATCGTTCATTTTGTTGTTCAGCAAAATATAAATGTCCCAATACTTCAACTGGATGCTGATGAGATGTTTCATCCGTTAATAATGTTTTATAATACTCTTTTTCTGTCAGTTTTTGTTCTAGGCTCATGTATTCATTTCCCCCTATTTAAGAATGTATGTAAGAGAGGTCTCACTTCACACTATATCATTCGTACGTTATTTGTATTCTAACAGTGTCATTTAACAAAAATATTTCAAATTAATGTCTTTTTTAAGACAATAAAAAGGCCATTCCCCTATATTTGAGAATGGTCACTTACTTTTTGTATCTTATTTAGTTTCGCCTGTCCACTCTAGCATTCCGCCAATCATATTACGAACTTTGTACCCTTGTTCCTCTAGATAGTAACAAACATTCTCACTTCTTCGACCAGAACGACAGATAAAAATATATTCTTTCTCTTTGTTAAAATAGTCTAGGTTAGCTGGTATTTCTCCCATTTTGATATGCTTCGCACCAGGAATCATCCCCTCCGCTACTTCTTCATCCTCACGCACATCAACTAACTCAAGGTTTTCACCATTTTCTAACTTTTTCTTAAGCTCCTCAGGAGTAATTATTTCCACTTCTGACATTACCCATCACCCTTTCAAACTACATAAGAACATTATAAACAATAAACAAAGTAAAACAAAATCTAGTGCCTAAATAAATAAATTATATAAAATTAAAGGTATTTTACACCTTTTGTCATATAGTTATAACATTATGAAAATAATGGAGGATC
>JBEQAC010000104.1:0-10806 GCA_041640535.1 Bacillaceae bacterium | reverse complement strand
TTTTATGTTATTTTTTATACAAAAACAATGTAAGGAAATCTAACAAAGTTGTTGCGGGTATAAAAAGATAGGGATATACTTTGAATAGAGTTAAAGTTTTAAAAATTAAATAATGGTTCTTGTGTTTGTATTCGAGAACAAAAAGCTGTCTAGGGTTCCGTTGAAAATTCTTTTTTTTTGAGTCTGGTCCGAGAGAGAGCGTATAGGAAGGTTTGTATTTTAAATGATTCCTATATACACGGAAGGATAAAAGCCTGGGAGATTAACTCCTTGGCTTTTTTTGTTTTCAAAGGCTTGATGAGGTAGTGCTCCAGGGATTGAATAAAAAAAGGAGTGGATGATGATGAAGGAGAATGCAACTTTAGCAAAAACGTTAACTGTGTTTCCGGTTGTGTTTTTAGGTTTGGCTTGGATGACCCCGATGATTTATTTTACTGTTTATGGGGTCGCGTTTGAAGCGTCTGGTGGTTTGTTGGTAAATGCGTATGTAATGGCTTTTGTTGCCATATTTTTCACGGCATATAGTTATAGTAGAATGGTTAAAGCTTATCCCATAGCGGGATCTGCCTATACTTATACAAAGAAAGCGATCAATCCTAAAGTTGGGTTTCTGGTCGGGTGGGCATTATTATTAGATTATATTTTTTCTCCAATAATTGCTTGCTTAACCTTTGGGATATTTCTAAATGCTCAATTTCCGGCGGTTCCGATTGCTGTATGGATTATTTTGTTGAATGTAGTCCTTGCTGTTGTTAACATTGTTGGGATCAAGTCTGTTGCTAGGGTAAGTGGATTTTCTGTTCTTTTTCAAATCATTTTTATCGTATTTTTCTGTGCCTTCTTAATAAAAGATGTGCTTGATGGTTCAGGGGGTGCTTCAATATTTACAATTCAACCATTTATCATTCCGGATATGTCATTAAATACGGTGTTTGCGGGAGCTGCGCTCATTTGCTTTTGTTTTCTTGGATTTGATGCAGTCACTACGATGGCCGAGGAAACCATTAATCCGAAGAAAACAATTCCAAAGGCAATCTTTATGATTATTTCAATTGCGATTATTTTATACTTATCAATCTCGTATTTATCTCAAATAGCCTATCCTGATTTTGCTTATAATAATCCGGATACGGCATCTTTTGAGTTGGTGAAAATGGTAGGTGGAAATGCGTTAAGTGCACTGTTTATATCTGTTTTAATTATAGCGACATTTACTCAGGGAGTCTCTTCGGTGACAAGTATTACTCGATTTTTATATGCGTTGGGAAGAGAGTCGGTCATTTCGAAGAAATACTTTAGTTATATTCACCCTCGTTTTCAGACACCAGTATTTAACATAGTGTTTGTTTCTGTCATTTCTATGTCTGCTCTTTTTATTACTTTGGAGACTGCGGTTATGTTTGTTAGTTTCGGAGCGTTAGTAGCATTTATATTCGTGAATCTTTCGGTAATTGGTCATTATTATATTAAAAAGTGCCAGCGTTCATTTAAACAAACTTGTTTGTATTTATTATTTCCTTTAATTGGTGCTTCTTTTATAGGGTGGCTATTAACGATGCTTGATGGACATACACTTTTATTTGGATCAATTTGGGTTGGGTGCGGATTTTTGTATTTGCTTTATATTACAAATATGCTGAAAAAACCATTACTGGAACGAGGTGAAAAAGCTATTGCATAAAAATCTCAATTAATGTTAGAAAAAATAACATTAATTGTTGAAAAATATAACAATTCATATTATAATAATAGTAACAATAAAAGAATAAGGGTTCCGTACTTTAGGATCGGGACAAAAAGCCATCTAGGGTTCCGTTGAATGGGTAAAATGCCATTCAAGACTGGACCAAGAGAAGGCGTATGGAAGTTGCTTGTAAGCAGCATCTATATACACGGAAGGATAAAAGCCTGGGAGATATTTCTCCCAGGCTTTTATCCTTTTTTCATTATAAAGGAGGGAATTAAGGATGGAGAGTATTTTTAGTAAAACATTAACTTCCGGTGGGAAATGGTCTGGAATTATCGGTAAAGGGAAAAACATTCAATTTACAGCATTAGGAAATGGTGCAAACTTATCTGTTTTAATATACCATGCGGCCAATTTGGCGGAGCGTTACAATATGCCTGATACACTAAAAGCACAGCATACCGCTCATCTTACTAAAGGGAATGTATTAATGAGTGATAATGGGCGAGTTTTAGCAAGTATCGTTGAAGATCAAGTAGGATGGCATGATACGATTAGCGGATATACAACTAGAGATCTAACTGATCAAAAGTATGGTAAAACAACCTATCAAGAAAAAAGGAATGAATGGTTAAGAAGCGGGGAAGAAAACTTCATCGTTGAGTTGATTAGAAATGGATTAAGGAATCGTGATTTGGTTCCAAACCTCAATCTTTTTTCAAAGGTTTATTGTGATGAAGCAGGGGATCTGCATTACTGTTTAGATCATTGTTATGAGGGTGCTTCTGTCACTTTGCGTACTGAAATGGATGTTCTATTTATTTTATCAAATACACCAAATCCTTTTGATCCAAGAGAATGTTATCCAGCTGTACCTATTAAATTCGAGGTTTTTGAGTCAAAGACAGTGGAACAAGATGATTATTGTGTAAACTATCGTCCAGAAAATCGCCGAGCTTTTGAAAATACATGGGAGTATTATAAGCTCTTGGGTGAGAAATTTCCTATAAAAATATGATCACGGAGGAGAATATAAATGGCAGTTTTTAATCGAGTTGAAAGTCTAAGAAAAGTAGAAGAAGCAATCTATGATGTCGTAATCCCTGCTGGAGAAGGCTGGAGTAAAGAACTTCAGCCGGGTCAGGTTCTTAGAATCTTAGATTTAGAGGGAAATCAAGCGGCTGATACATTGTTTTATGATGCAGAGAATCCAGAGGATCATTATAGTGCAGTTGCTACGATTGGTAGACAAGGGAATATCTATCTTTCGACAGGTTCAACCTTAATCTCGGAATCAGGAAAAGAGCTAGTAAAGATTGTTGCAGACACATGTGGTCGACATGACACATTAGGTGGTGCCTGCTCTGCCCAAAGTAATACGGTAAGGTACTCTCATGATACTTTACCGATGCATAATTGCAGAGATACTTTTATGCTAGAGCTTTCCAAACAGGATGATTCATATCAAAAAAGAGATTTAGCACCTAATGTTAATTTCTTTATGAATGTTCCGGTTACACCGGAAGGAGGATTACAATTTGCGGATGGTGTCTCAGGTCCTGATCGCTACGTTGAGATGCAATCAATCGGAAAAACGATGGTTCTGATTAGTAATTGTCCGCAATTAAATAATCCATGCAATGCTTATAATCCGACACCGATTCGTTTAATGATATGGGATAAATAATCGTTTGGTTTCTAAAGTGGTAGAGGGGGAGTTGTACTATGTTTAAAAAAGTGTTAATTGCCAATCGAGGTGCGATTGCTGTTCGAATTGAACGTACGTTAAAAAAGCTGGGGATCTTATCTGTAGGAGTGTATACGAAAGCGGATCAAGACAGTTTTCATGTGGATAATGCAGATGAAGCGGTTTTAATTGGTGATGGACCAGCAAAGGAAAGCTATTTAAATGGAGATTTAATCTTACAAATAGCTCTTGATACAGGAGCAGAGGCAATTCATCCTGGTTATGGTTTTTTAAGTGAGAATGCAGATTTTGCACGGGCGTGTCGTGATAATGGAATTGCTTTTATTGGACCAACTCCTGAACAAATGGAGCTATTTGGACTAAAGCATTCTGCTAGAGAAATAGCTGAAAAAGCAGGTGTACCTCTTTTACCAGGTACAGCTCTTATTGTAGAGCTTGACGAAGCATTGCTTGAAGCAGAACGGATAGGATATCCAGTCATTTTAAAAAGCACAGCTGGTGGCGGCGGAATTGGTATGCGGGTATGTGAGGATGAAGCCGGACTTCGCTCCGCATTTGAAGGGGTCCGCCATTTAGCTGAGATGAACTTTAAGAATGATGGAGTCTTTTTGGAAAAATATATTTCAAAAGCACGCCATATTGAGGTTCAAATTTTCGGAAACCGTTTTGGTGAGGTAGTTTCCTTAGGGGAGCGGGATTGCTCGATTCAACGTAGAAATCAAAAAGTCATTGAGGAGAGCCCAGCACCGAATCTTTCAAGTGAAGTTAGAATGAAAATTCTTGAAGCAGCTGAACGTCTTGCAAGAGAGGTTGGTTATCGAAGTGCAGGAACTGTTGAATTTTTATATGACCCAGAATCTACCGAATTTTATTTTTTAGAGGTTAATACAAGACTTCAGGTGGAGCATGGTGTAACGGAAGAGGTATTAAATGTAGATTTAGTTGAATGGATGGTCCAAGAAAGTGCGGATGAACTTCACGATTTAAAAGGACTTTTAAAAGAACCTATGGGTCATAGTATTCAAGCACGTATTTATGCAGAGGATTGTTTAAATGATTTCCGCCCAAGTGCAGGTCAGCTAGATGCAGCGATTTTTTCAGAGATTGCTAGAAATGAAACATGGGTAAGAGACGGGATTACCATTACATCACTTTATGATCCAATGCTTGCAAAAATCATTGTACATGGAAAAGATCGTGTAGATGCGATTAATAAGTTGAGCAACGCATTAAGTGAAACAAGAATGTATGGCATAACGACTAATCTTCAATATATAAAAGCACTGCTTCGAGAGAAGGAAGTGATTGAAGGTGATGTGTATACTCGTTTATTAAATGGATTTCGTCCTGTTGAAAATGCACTAGAGGTTCTTGAAGGAGGAGTACAAACCACTGTTCAAGATTGGCCAGGAAGAACGGGGCATTGGGATGTAGGTGTACCACCATGTGGTCCTATGGATCCATTTGCATTTAGAATTGGAAATAAACTTCTTGGAAATGAAGACGGAGCACCAGGGTTGGAAATGACATTGCGTGGGGGCTCTTATCGTTTCCGTAACCATATGTGGTTCTGTATAACTGGGGCTGATATGAATGCAAGGCTTGATGGTGAAGAACTTCCTCTTTATCAGCCGATTTTTGCAGCCAAAGGTCAGGAGCTATCATTTGGGGAAGCCAAGGTTGGAATGCGCACATACTTATTAATTGAAGGTGGATTTGATATGCCGAAAATTCTTGGTAGCTCATCCACATTTACGTTAGGTGGATTTGGCGGTCATGGTGGGCGTGCATTACGTACAGGTGATGTTTTAGGTGTTAATGCTGGTGATTATACTGTTAATACTACTAATCTACTAGAGGAATATAGACCGTCAATTACACGTGAATGGACGATTGGTGTTATTCCTGGCCCCCATTGTACAGAGGAATATTTACAGCCTGATTATTTACGACAACTGATTGAAACAAGCTGGGAAATTCATTTTAACAGTTCGCGCACAGGTGTTAGACTTATCGGTCCAAAGCCAAATTGGACTCGTGAGGATGGTGGGGAGGCGGGTTTACACCCATCAAACATTCATGATAATGCTTATGCCATTGGGACGCTAGATTTAACAGGAGATATGCCGATCCTTCTTGGTCCAGATGGTCCAAGTCTAGGAGGATTTGTTTGCCCTGTAACAACAGCTTCCGCTGAATTTTGGAAAATCGGCCAGCTTCATCCAGGAGATAAGGTTCAATTCAGGCTACTGACCTTAGAGGAAGCAGATAAATTGCGAAAAGCACAAGAAAGCTTCCTACAACATCTCGGAGAAGGAAACACGACAAAGCCAATTAATCTTCCAAAAGAGAATAAGCTGTTACCTACAAGCTATCCAGTCTTGGCTTGTGAAACTGAAAATAGAAGGTTTCCTATCACAATTCGCTGCTCGGGTGATGAGAATTTATTGGTAGAGTATGGAGATATGGAGCTTGATTTACTTTTACGCTTCCAAGCCCATGTGTTAATGGAAGCAATTAAGGAAACAGATCTTCCTGTACTAGATTTGACGCCAGGTATCCGCTCATTGCAAATTCATATTGATGCTTCAAAAATAACAGTATATGAAGCATGTCAAGAAGTATTAGAGATTGATCGTGAACTGCCACCACTTGAAACGATTGAGGTTCCTTCACGAATCGTGAGATTACCTCTTTCATGGGATGATCCAGCAACACAGCTAGCAACTGAGCGATATCAGAAGAATGTTCGCCCAGACGCTCCTTGGTGTCCTAGTAATCTAGAATTTATTCGTCGCATAAATGGCTTAGAAAGTATTGAGGCTGTAAGAGAAGTAGTTTTTAATGCAAATTACCTCGTTCTTGGATTAGGAGATGTATATTTAGGTGCTCCAGTAGCTACACCAATTGATCCACGTCACCGGCTCGTAACAACCAAATATAATCCAGCACGTACATGGACACCGGAAAATGCTGTAGGTATTGGTGGGGCATATATGTGTGTGTATGGGATGGAAGGGCCAGGAGGTTATCAGTTTGTAGGGCGAACGATTCAAATGTGGAATCGTCTGCGATCAACTGAAAGCTTTGAGCCTGGAAAACCTTGGCTTTTACGATTCTTTGATCAAATTCAGTTTTATCCAGTAGAAGCTGATGAATTACTGGATATGAGAGAAGATTTCCTACGTGGTCGTTTTGAAGCTGATATTCAAGAGACAACCTTTAACCTCGGGGAGTATTTACAATTCCAGGAATCGATTAAAGAGAATGTAGAGCTTTTCCGGAGTAAGCAACAAGCTGCATTTAATGCTGAACGAGAAAGCTGGAAGGCGTTAGGAATTGCAGAGCATATAGGAGAAGAATCTAATAATGTAGTGGAAGAAGTTGAAATTCCTAAAGGGGCAACACCAGTATTGTGTACGATGCCAGGGAGCATTTGGAAGGTGCTAGTTGAACCAGGTCAGTATGTGGAAAAAGGTGATACTTTAATAATAGAAGAAAGCATGAAAATGGAATTTCCACAGAGTTCTCCTTGTGATGGGTACGTTGCTGATATTTATGTTAAGCCAGGTGACTCAGTTCAAGCAGGTCAATTAATTGTTTCAATCTTCAATGAAACAAAAGAAAAGGTAGGTGTATCCTAATGAAGACTATAAATATACCTAGTCAGTTAACAATTGCAGAATTAAAGGAACTGTATGACATGAAAGTTGTTTCTCCACAGGAAGTAATTGAAGCGATTATAAAAAGAGCTGAGCAGGATAAAGAAATGAATATATGGATTACTCCACCAACAATGGAGCTGATTCAACCGTATTTAGATCGACTAGAAAAAGTGGATTCAGGTACCTTGCCTTTATGGGGGATTCCTTTTGCAATAAAAGACAATATTGACTTAGTAGGAGTTCCAACAACAGCTGGATGTGAAGAGTTTTCATATACACCCGAAAAGAATGCTTTTGTTGTAGAACACTTAATTGAAGCAGGAGCTATTCCAGTTGGTAAAACGAATTTAGATCAATTTGCAACTGGGCTTGTCGGTACAAGAAGTCCATATGGTGAAACACATAATGCCCTAAACCAAGAACTTATAAGTGGTGGGTCAAGCTCTGGTTCAGCTGTAGCAGTAGCACGAGGTCAAGCTGCATTTTCACTTGGTACAGATACAGCAGGGTCTGGTAGAGTACCTGCTGCTTTGAATCATCTTGTTGGTTATAAGCCTAGTCTTGGAGCTTGGTCTACAAGTGGGGTTGTTCCCGCTTGTGCAAGTATTGACTGTATTACAGTATTTGCTAACCATTTAGATGATGCATTAAGTGTTGATTCCATTGTACGTATAAGTAATGAGCAAGATCCATGGTCTAGAAATATCTTAAAACCTGTTCGAAAGCTACCTGAAAAAATATGTATTCCTGAAACTGGTCTTGCATTTTTTGGTCCATATGCTAAGGAATATCAAGAAGCTTGGGAAAGCACAGTTGCCAAACTAAGCAAGTTAAACATTCCGATTGAATATGTCGATATTGAAGTATATATGGAAGCTGCAGCTCTTTTATATGGGGGACCTTTCGTTGCAGAGCGATGGGCTGGATTGGGAGGATTTATTGAGGCTAAACCAAATGTGACGTTTCCAGTAACAGAAGAAGTATTACGGTCTGGATCTGCGACCGAATACGATGCAGCTTCAGTGTTTCATGCGATGCACAAGCTACAATCCTATAAATTTGATGTAAGAAAAATGCTGAAGAATTCAGTCCTAGTTATGCCAACAGCAGGTGGAACCTGGACTCGAGAACAAGTTCGTGAAAATCCAATTCATACAAATAGCCAGATGGGTTTATATACAAACCATTGTAATTTATTAGACCTTTGTGCAGTTGCAGTCCCGGCTGAAAAAATATCAGAAAACACTCCATTTGGGATTACATTATTTGCACTTGCTGAGAATGAGGGACTTATCTGTGGTGCGGCAGACTTATTTTTAGGTGGTGATTCTAAAAAAAGTCTTGAACTTGAAGAAACGGATACTACCTTAGTTGCTGTATGTGGTCTTCATATGAGAGGCTATCCATTAGAAAAGCAAATGAAGGAATGTGGAGCAAGCTTTGTAAGAGAGGCATTAACTGCAGAAAAATATCAGTTTGTAAAGCTACCAACCGTTCCGGCAAAGCCTGGACTACTTAAAAAGGAAGTTGGTGGGAAATCAATTGAAATTGAAATCTGGGAAATGCCATTAACTGAATTTGGTAAGTTCACTGCATCAATACCAGCACCATTAGGTATTGGGAAGGTAGAGCTATTAAATGGAGAAGAAATTCCTGGTTTTATTTGTGAGGGTTATGTTGAATTAAGGGCAGAAGATATCACAGAAGCACGTGGATGGAGAAATATTTAATTGTAAAAAGTGGTAAATCTCTTAGAGATTTACTGCTTTTTTGGTAATAATAAGCATAAATGACTGAAAGGAGTTTTATGATGATGGATTTTTTAAGTAGAGAAAAGATTATTCAAGGGTTAATAAATGCAATGCCCTCTATTATGGATAAATATAATTTAGACGATATAGGGGTTTATGAGGAAGAAGGAGAAGGTGACAAATATTATATGGGCTACACCATACGAAAGAACGGAAAGGTGTACATGATTAATACTACATATGTAAAAAATGAAGAGAAAAAATTAGCCCAACTTCATAATGAATGGACGATTCAACAGGAAGAAGGAGAGTCAAAGGGATACCAGTCACTTGAGAATGTGTTTGATAAGATTAGTGAAGATCATGTATATTTCGAAGGGAGTGTTGTTGATATAAAAGACAATGGAGAGTTAGATGTCTCTAATCAGCGTGGTATTGTTGAGTTTTCAGAGGAGCTATCAGATGGTGGAGAGAGAAATGAAATTATTGAAGAACAAAGTGAAGAACAATAAGTGGGACAAAAAACGTCCTGCATAGGGTGCCAGGCACCGCAACTGGGACATATAATGTCCCGTGTGATGCCTAGTATTAATAAAAAGGCTATCGAGGAAACTCGACAGCCTAATATCATCATAACCGCTTTTCTTCTATTATATTACCCTTCAGCAGTCATCTCTAAATCATCTATTCTCTTTTCTAAATATTGAGTGTCTTTCCTAGCATTAAATCGTTCTGCTTTTTCAACTTTAACAGCGACATTATAGCTTGGAATCTTTGCATATTTTTCATAGACACCCTTTGGTAAGAGGAAGTTACCTTCTGGGAAATGTACTTCTAAGTTTCCTCTGGCGATATCTACGAATCTCGCTTTTCCTGTAAATACACCAAATTGATTATATACAACGACAGATTCTCGTTCGGAAATGCTTAATTCCTTGGCATCCATTTCGTTCATTAATACATCATAACGTTCAGCGGAGTTAAAGGAATCATACTTGCTGTAGACCATGGAGTTAAATTGCTTTCCACGTCTTGTTGTTAAATAGAAATCTCCAGCTGTTTTCTTTAAGTCAGGAATATCAACAGTAATTAAGGTTCCTTTTCCATCAGGAGTTGGGCAGATTCCATCTTCGCATAACCATGCGCCGCCCCATTGGAAGAAGTCTCCTTGTTTTTTCAACTGTTGGATACCTTCATAGTTCGGATTTGCCAATGCGATTTCATTCCGAATTGCTTGACCATCCTTAAAATCTACTAAATGAGCATCTCCTGGTTTCACACGTTTTGCAAGGTCAATATAGATTTTCCATTCGGAACGTGCTTCTTCAACGATTTGTTTGTTTCCCTCAATTTCTGGTGAGAAATAAACCATACGTTCTGTCGATGTAGACGTACCGCCGCCATCTTGTTCATAACGAGTTTTTGCAGGGAGAACGATCACAGCTTCCTTTGCATCAACAAGAGTAGATGTATTAAAAATGATATCTTGATGTACTCGAATGTCTAACTCTGATAATGCCTTCTCAACGAATTTTGGGTCTGGCATTGTTTCCAAGAAGTTACCGCCCGATAGGTAGTATAATTTTATTTTACGTTCATGACCTTTTGGTAATAAACAGTTTTCTAATGATACTCCAAGAACATCTCCTTGCCATTTAGGTATAGGGAAATTCCAGAGTTTTTCAATACGTCTAATATTTTTTGACTCAAAATCTCCTCCAGGAAGTACAAATGGATCTGCTCCCATTTCTCCGCTTCCTTGGACACTTGAGTGACCACGAATAGGCATAACCCCACAATTTTCACGTCCTAAGAACCCACGAAGTAGAGCAAGATTTGCTACCTGTGAGATATTGTCAGAAGCAAATGTGTGCATGGTTAGTCCAAGCGACCAGACAAAAACACCTGATTTACTATTTGCTAGTAAGACCGCTAATTCTGCAATTCTTTCTCTGCTAACACCAGAAGATTGAACAATTTCATTCCATGATTGTT
>JBEQAC010000103.1:0-10834 GCA_041640535.1 Bacillaceae bacterium | reverse complement strand
CACACAGGGGATTTTAAGTTTGATTTTACTCCGATTGGTCCACCTCCTGATTTAATTAGAATGGGTGAGATTGGCAGTCAGGGTGTATTGTGTTTATTATCAGATAGTACAAATAGTGAAATTCCTGACATCTCTTTGTCAGAACAACTTATCGGAAATACCATCATAGATCTTGTAAAAAATCAAACAGGACGAGTGATCTTTGCTACCTTTGCTTCAAATGTATATAGGCTTCAACAAGTCATTAAAGCATCTATTATGACAAATCGAAAAATTTTCATTGCGGGTAGGAGTATGGAAAGAGCGATTACACTAGGGAGAGAACTTGGGTATATTGATGCACCAGACAATGCATTCATATCTGAATTTGAAATTAAACATATTCCGTCTAATGAACTTACTGTTCTTTGTACAGGAAGCCAAGGAGAACCTTTTGCTGCACTATCTAGAATTGCTGCCGGAAGACACCGATACATTCAAATCATTCCTGGTGATACAGTTGTCTTTTCTTCTTCCCCTATTCCTGGAAATGGCTTAAGCGTGAATCGTGTTATAGATCGACTTTCAAGAGCAGGTGCAGAAGTGGTTCATCATAAATTAAATGATGTACACACTTCAGGTCATGGTGCCCAAGAGGAATTAAAGCTTATGATCAGCCTTATGAAACCAAAGTTTTTTGTACCAATCCACGGTGAGTACAAGATGCAAAAAAAACATCAATCATTAGCGATTGAGTGTAACATCCCTAAAGAGAATACGTTCGTACTAGATAATGGAGATGTGTTAACTGTTAAAGAGAGTCATGCAGCAATTACTTCAAAGGTTCCTGCTTCTGCAGTTTATATTGATGGACATGGAATAGGAGATATAGGAAGAGCTGTACTCCAAGAAAGGAGAATACTCTCCGAACATGGAATGATTTCTATTTTCCTTTTACGAAAGGATAGGGATTTGATTGGTACTCCTCAAATCATCTCAAGAGGTTTTGTATATGTTAGAGATTCTGAAGAATTACTAGAAGAGATTCAAGTACATGTAACCTCACAAATCCGTAGGCTTGAGAGTCGATTTGAACTTGAAAAAAAAAAAACCGCGACACTATCAGGTTTTATCTATGAAAAAACTCAACGAAAACCACTAATCATAATAAAAATTATCGATTTATAATCGTAAAATAAAATAAAAAAGCTGAAAACTCAGCTTTTTTTATTTTACAATCATCACTGCACATTTTGCCTTTTTGGCCACCTTATGACTTACACTTCCAAGGACCATTTCCTGTAGCATATTTAACCCTCTACTTCCCAACACAATGACATCTGATTTAAATTGATTGGCATATTTCAGGATTTGTGGTACGGGCTCTCCCCTTACTATTTTTAAATCAAAATTAATGCCTTCCTTCATTGCTTTTTCAGTAATTTCCTTAAATTTTTCCTGCCGCTGATCTGTTACCTGCAACAGATCCCAATTTCGAAGTACGTCATGCTTTGAGGTTTTACCATCCACTACATAAAGTACATTAATAAAAGAATCACGTTCTACCTTTGCTAGTTCTATTGCTCTTTCCGCTGCTTTTAGAGAGTGTTTTGATCCATCCGCCGGTAATAATATATTCTTAAACATACGGTTCTCCTCTCTTTTTAACTATATTATACAATATTTAACAACGATATGGAAGCGTTTTCATTTGGTGTATAAAAAAAAACTAGAAACAGGTTTCCCCTTCTTCTAGTTTTCTTGATATTTTTATTTATTTCACAATCATTACTGGACAATTTGCTCGTTTCGCAATTTTGTGACTCACACTTCCTAAAACCATTTCTTGCAATGCATTTAAGCCTCTACTACCCACTACAACCACATCAAACTTATGTTTGTTTGCGTATTCGACGATTGCTTGACCTGGTTCTCCATGTAACAATTCTACTTTATAATGTATATTCGATTCCTTTGCTAATTTATCTATATGTTTTATTCGTTCCTCTTTCGGGCTAGTAATTTCAATGCTATTCCAATTTTGAAGAACTTCTGATTTAGATTTATCTGTATCTTTTACATAGACGACAACAACCTCAGAATCCTTTGTACATGTTGCAATTTCGATTGCTTTGTTTGCTGCTCTAACAGAATGCTCTGATCCATCCCAGGCTAATAAAATCTTTTTAAACATATCCCTTCCTCCTTAATTAGTGAGTGCTAAGTTTCCGACTTAACTTCTCAATTAATTCTGAACTTGATTTGTTTAACCCAATGATGTCCACTTGAACTTCCCTCTCCTCAAACTTCAAGACAATTTTATCAATTGCAGCAACAGCTGAATCATCCCATAAATGAGATTCACTTAAATCTAGAACGACATTTTGCCCATTCCCAATCTCATAATCAAAGGACTGAATCACTTCGGTGACCGACGCAAAGAAAAGTTCTCCTTTAAATTCATAAATGACACGACTACCTTTATCAATTTTCTTAACCTTTACTCTTGAAATTTTCGAAACAAAGAATATGGCACTTAATATAACTCCTGTTAATACACCTATTGCTAAGTCATGTGTAAGTACAACTGTTAATACCGTAACAACCATTACAATGGTATCTGTTACAGGTACAATTCGTATTGTCCTGATTGAATTCCAATCAAAGGTTCCGATTGCCACCATGAACATAACCCCAACAAGGGCTGCCATAGGTACTTGAGCCACAATATCACCTAAAAATACGATCAATAAGATTAGTACAATACCTGATATCAAAGAAGAAAGTCTACCACGGCCACCTGACTTTACGTTAATAACAGATTGCCCAATCATGGCACAACCTGCCATACCTCCAAAAAATCCTGTCACAATATTGGCAATTCCTTGGCCTCTTGATTCAACATTCTTATCACTCGGGGTATCGGTTAGATCATCGACAATGGCACCTGTTAATAAGGATTCTACTAAACCTACAACAGCTAACCCTATTGAGTAGGGAAAAATGATTGATAAAGTTTCAAAGTTCAAAGGAATAGATGGTATCAGGAGAGTTGGAAACGCTTTTGTTAGAGCACCCATATCCCCAACAGTTCTTACACCACTTCCTGTCATCAATGCAAAGATAGTGATCACAATAATAGCAACCAACGGTGATGGAACAACCTTGGTAAGAAAAGGCAGCAAGTAAATAATGACTAGAGCAACCACTACCATAATATACATTTCTAAGCCTTCATCTACAAAATGCTGAAACTGTGAAGTAAAGATTAAGATTGCTAATGCATTCACAAACCCTACCATCACGGAACGAGGAATGAACTTCATATATTTAGCTAATTTAAGTAATCCAAAAATGATTTGTAAAATTCCTGTTAATATGGTTGCAGCTAATAAATAATGCAAACCATGCTGGGCTACAAGATCGATCATTAACAATGCCATAGCCCCTGTAGCTCCTGATATCATACCGGGTCTTCCTCCAACAAAGGCAATCACAACAGCGATAACAAAAGAAGCATATAAACCTACCATTGGGTCCACACCAGCAATAATTGAAAAGGCAATTGCTTCAGGAATAAGTGCTAATGCTACTACAATACCTGCTAACACATCACCTTTTACATTTCCTAACCATGCATCTTTCCATCCCATTCGATCTCCTCCTCACTTGTTTATTATCAGGATTAATATCTCCCAATTTTATAAAACAATGAGCAAGGTTCGTAATTTTTTTGATAGTCCCCAAAAGCAAATAAAGAGATATAGACTCAGCAGGGAAATCTTTATTTATTTTTTAGAAGAACCAATCAAAGAAGTGTCCTTGATTAGATCACTGGGTACATAACCAGTTTTTTACCATTTCCTTTTGAAACCGTTTCCCCAATCCTTTGTATTTTTATTAGATTAGTAGCTCCGGTTTTCCCTAATGGTACTCCGCCTGTAATAATAATTCCATCACCTGGCTGTACAATGTTAGCATCCATTGCACCTTGAACACAGGCTTCAAACATTGTATCAGTGGTATCACTTACCAAGCCTTCTCTTGGATAAACACCCCATACCAAGAGTAATTGCCTCATTACTACATCACTAGCAGTCATGGCAAGAATGTTGGAATTTGGTCTATATTTCGAGATCATTCTGGCAGTATAACCAGTCTCTGTAGGGCAAACAATCGCACGTAAATTTAAGTTTAACACTGTATGTGCAACGGATTGTCCAATCGCATCAGTAATAGTCATTTTTGCATCTTTACTTCTCTTGGATAAAATCGTATCATATGATAACGCTTGTTCGGTACGTAAAGCAATAGAATGCATCATACGAACTGCTTCAACAGGATAGTTTCCTGCAGCGGTTTCACCAGATAACATTATGGCATCTGTACCATCAAGTATCGCGTTTGCCACATCACTTGCCTCGGCACGTGTAGGTCGTGGATTATTCTGCATTGAATCTAACATTTGGGTTGCGGTGATAACTGGTTTTCCAAGTTCATTACATTTTGTAATAAGCATCTTCTGTACAAGTGGTACATCTTCTGCTGGAATTTCGACTCCTAAATCCCCTCGGGCTACCATTAATCCATCTGATACTTCAAGTATTTCATCAATATGATCGACACCCTCTTGATTTTCAATTTTAGGGATAATCTGAATATGTGTCGCTTGATGCTCTTCAAGCAAATAACGGATTTCCATCACATCTGAGGCACGTCTTACGAAAGAAGCAGCAATAAAATCCACTCTTTGCTGAATCCCAAACACGATGTCTTTAGCATCCTTTTCTGTTATACCAGGTAATTTCACTTGCACACCTGGAACATTAACACCTTTTTTGTTCTTTAGAGTCCCTGAATTTAAGATTCGTGTCAAAATTTCTTTCTCTTCTTTATCAATCTTGACCACTTCTAGTCCTATTAATCCATCGTCTAGTAATATTTTAGAACCATTTTCTACATCATCGATTAAGCCATCATAGGTGATGGAGAATTTCTCAGTTGTCCCTACTACTTCTTTCATTGAAATTGTTATTAATTCACCTTCACTTAACGCAACGGCACCATCTTTCATGGTATGAGTTCGAATCTCAGGACCTTTCGTGTCAAGTAATATTGCGACAGGTTTATTACATTTGGATGATGCTTCACGAATATTCTTGATTCTATTACCTTGCTCGTTAAAGTCTCCATGAGAGAAGTTTAATCTTGCTACATTCATTCCTTCTTCAAGTAACTCCATAAGCTTTTCAACAGTCTCACTTGCAGGTCCAATTGTACAAACAATTTTTGTTTTTCTCATTTCTTTCACCGCTTCATATATTATTGTAGATTTAATTAAATTGATAACTCCTTAGATAAATGGTACATATCTAGATCAATGTTACGAGGTTGTTCTAAAACCTGTAGTATGTCGTGGTTTACTAGTTTATTTTGTTGAATTCCTACACAGCGTCCACCTAGTCCTTGAAGTAGTAACTCTACTGCATATGCCCCTAGCCTACTAGCAAGTACACGATCAAAACCTGTTGGGGTACCACCTCTTTGTATGTGTCCTAATACGGACACCCTAGTATCAAGCCCCGCCTTCTTTTCTATTTCTTTCGCAATTGTCACAGCACTTCCTACACCTTCTGCTACAATGATAATACTGTGACGCTTTCCGCGATTATTGCCTTTTAAAATTCGGTCTGCAATACCTTCTATTGTAAATCCCATCTCTGGAATAACAATTGACTCTGCACCGCCTGCGATCCCAGCCCACAAAGCAATATCACCTGCATGTCGCCCCATTACTTCTATTAGGAATGTGCGTTCATGTGAAGTAGCCGTATCACGAATACGATCAATCGCTGATATAACTGTTTGTAAAGCTGTATCGAATCCAATTGTAAAATCGGTTCCTGGTATATCATTGTCAATCGTTCCTGGCACACCAATACAAGGAAATCCTTTTTCTGTTAACTTCCTTGCCCCCATGTAAGACCCATCTCCTCCAATAACAACTAACCCATCAATCCCATATTTCTTAAGCTGCTGGATTCCTTTTTGCTGACCCTCTTCTGTTTTAAATTCTTCACATCGAGCTGAATATAACATCGTTCCCCCACGATGAATAATATCGCCTACAGAGCCTAGATTTAATGGTTTTATATTTCCTGTCATTAATCCATAATATCCTTGATAAACTCCCATTACTTCTAAATTATGATAAATTCCTTTTCTCACGACTGCGCGAATGGCAGCATTCATCCCTGGTGAATCACCACCGCTCGTCAGCACAGCGATTTTTTTCATAAACACCACCCTTTTAATTTTAGATATTTAATTTTTCTAAAAGCAATAATATTGTAAATAAAGGAAACTTTGAATTACTAAAAACGCTATTTACTTATGAAGAAGATGGGGAAATAACATGAAGATATAGAGGGATTTTATGTATATAGTAAAGACCAAATAAGATTTGCTTATGTTATGGATAAGGTAATCCAACCGTTTTTTTATTGGATTACCTTATGATTTATTAAAAGGATAATAACATGGTAACCTTAGCAACATATTTATAAACTACAACTTATATAAAGTTATGCAATAACTTATTTTACAATAAGAACAGGACATTTTACTCTTTTTGCAACCTTATGGCTTACACTACCTAAAACCATTTCTTGCAATTTATTTAGCCCTCTACTACCTATAACAACTAGATCGAATTCATTATCATTAGCATATTCTACAATCGAAGGTCCTGCTTCTCCGTGTAAAACTGTAACTTTGTATTCTAGATGTTGAGATTTCACAATTTTTTCTGTTTCTTCGATACGTTTCTTACGATTTTGATCAATTATCACCGAATTAGCAGAATGTAATACATCTGTTTTTGAAGCATTTGCATCAACTACATACACGATTTCAATTATTGCATTAGAAGTGGCTGAAGCAATGTATGACGCTTTTTCTGCAGCTCTTTCGGCATGTGCTGAACCGTCAGAAGCTAGTAATATTTTTTTAAACATCATAAACCTCCTTAAATTGAAAGAACCGAAGAAATGAGCGGTAAGATTATACCGATCATTTCTGTTATCTTAGTGGCCAGATAGTTTTGCACCTGGCTTATCATGAATCGCAAGTCTCTTAACAAGAGAAGAACTTGGTTCATTAAGACCTAAGATTTTCACTTCAGTATTATTCTCACGATACTTAATCACAATTTTATCGATTGCAGCTACCGCCGAATCATCCCAAACATGTGCTTGTGTAAAGTCGATTTCTACTTTTCTTGCATTTTCTTTTACATCAAAGCTGTTAATTAAATCTGTTACAGAGGCAAAAAACACTTGACCTCTTACCCGATATATTCGTTTTCCTGTTACTGTATCCGTTAAACTAGACACATGAACCTTTGATATTTTAGCAACAAAGAAAATTGCACTTAAGATAACACCTGCAAAAACACCTTTTGATAAATCATGTGTAACAACAACGGTCACTACTGTTACAACCATGACAATGGTATCTGTAAGTGGAACTTTATGAAGGACCTTAAGAGAGGACCAATCAAAAGTCCCGATTGCAACCACAAACATAACTCCAACCAATGCAGCCATTGGAATTTGAACGACGAGATTACCGAGTGCTAGGATCAAGAACAATAGAAACACACCTGCAACTAAGGATGATAATCTCCCTCTAGCACCTGATTTAACATTGATTACCGCTTGACCAAGCATTGCGCAGCCAGCCATTCCACCAAAAAATCCTGTTATAATATTAGCAATCCCTTGCCCACGGCTTTCTTTATTTTTATCACTGTCTGTATCTGTCATATCATCAACGATTGATGCAGTTAGCAATGACTCTAATAAACCAACGATTGTTAAGGCTAATGCCGTTGGAAAAATAATGGCGAGTGTCTCAAAGTTCAATGGAACCATAGGAATTGAAAAGAATGGTAATGCTTGTGGTAACTCTCCCATATCCCCTACTGTTCGAACATTGCTATTTGTAAAAACAGCAAAAGCAGTAATAACGATAATAGCAACTAATGGTGAAGGTACTGCCTTTGTGATTCTTGGTAATAAATAAATAATTGCAATTGCTCCAGCCACCATTGCATACATCACCCATGTTTCACCAACAAAGTTAGGCAACTGTGCAGTAAAAATAAGAATCGCAAGGGCATTAACAAATCCAACCATTACTGAACGAGGAATAAACTTCATATAACGAGCTAATTTGAACACACCAAATATGATTTGAAGAATTCCTGTTAAAATGGTTGCCGCAAACAGGTACTGAACCCCATGATCAGCCACTAATGTGATCATTAATAATGCCATAGCTCCAGTTGCACCTGATATCATTGCGGGTCTACCACCCACAAACGCGATGACAACAGCGATACAAAAGGACGCATAAAGTCCTACCATTGGATCTACTCCAGCAATAATGGAAAATGCAATCGCCTCAGGGATAAGTGCTAACGCCACAACAATACCCGCAAGGACATCTCCTCTTATATTGCCAAACCACTCTTGTTTAATTGTCTGTAAATTCAAAACTACACCTCTTCCTATTTATTAATGACTTTCAACTCTCATGAAAGTCGGGACCGTTGTAAACAAGTGCATCATATCACAAACTAAATAACTAGCAAAATACCATGTAAACGCCACCAATTACACTTTTCTCTATTATACTCTTAATATCTCTTATTTACTTAAACAAGACAAAAAATTGACATAAATAATAAATTTTAATATTCAATCTCTTTACGGTACAATAGAATTTATCATTTCAAGTGTATTTTTTGCAAAAACTTTCAAATAATTCTTTGCCACTAAGAAATTAGAAGAAATCTTTTAAAAATAAGAGAAAAAAGCGATTTTATACGCTTACATCGGATTTTGAAATTCTTAAACTATATGTTAATTTTTAAGAGATACATATCCTCTTAATTCTACTAATATCTCCTAACTCTTCGGAAAAATATCCTAAAAAAGAATAGTGACTTGACTAAAAAACTTAAAAAATATATTTCATACATGCTAATATTAAAAAATATATATTTGTTTGTAAAAAGTTAAATATATTGTTAAAAACTATTTTTTCAAAAAGAAAAAATAGTGAAATTTCAACTTGCTATAGTCATGATATTTACTGCTACCTTTCGTGCAAATACACTACATAGCCAATGATTATAGCAAAAAAAATATAAAAGTTAAGGAGGATTTTAAGGACACCCGAAACAGAAGAAAAAATAAAAGGAGGAAAAGGTTTTGTAGATAAGATAAACGTATCATCTTTTCATGAATCAATTAGACATTCTTGATTAATTGTTAAGTCTGAGGCACAAAATCATTTTTGAAGGAAAAGAAATGCTAAAATTCCTGGTGTTCCATTGCCCAATTTAAGAATAGACCACTTCCACCACAGCTTTGGCACCTATCTTTTTGATTGTCATATGTATATTTACCATTAAATAATGTTACGTAACCGAGTCCTAAACAGATTGGACAATTCACTTTGGTATCATCTTCGACTTGACATCCCATTAGAAAACACCTCCAGTTTTATTTTGTTATAAAAAGCTTGTTTTATTCGTAGAAAAATCTGACCTTTATACTCAAAAAATGGAATCTTAGGTTAAATAAAAGCTTTGCAGAAAAAATTAAGGGGAGAAATAAGATGAGCACAATAACTTTAGATAAAATGATGACAATAAAAACATTAAATAATATTGCAGAAAGTGGCCTGAGTGTATTTAAAAAAGATAATTATACTATTGACAGTGAAAGTGAAAATCCTGATGGCATTGTGGTGCGTAGTTTTAATATGCATTCTTTGGAATTTCAGAATAAATTAAAGGCAATAGCTCGTGCAGGGGCTGGTGTCAATAATATTCCAGTTAATAGATGTACAGAGCAAGGTATTGTAGTATTTAATACCCCTGGAGCTAATGCTAATGCTGTAAAAGAACTTGTACTAACCACATTAATAGCTTCATCCCGTAATCTTTTTGATGGTGTCGAATGGGCAAAATCGTTAAAAGGTGAAGGCGAACATATACCAAAAATTGTTGAAGCAGGAAAGAAAAAATTTGTTGGAAAAGAGATTAAAGGAAAAACTCTCGGTGTAATTGGCTTAGGTGCAATAGGTGCACTTGTTGCCAATGATGCGGTCAATTTAGACATGGATGTGATTGGATTTGATCCATTCATCTCTGTCGATACAGCTTGGAGATTGTCACGCAATGTACAGCGTGCTATGACGATTGAACAATTGATTGCAACTTCTGATTATATAACGATACACGTTCCTTTAACCGATGACACAAGGAAAATGTTAAACGAAAAAACATTTAGTCTTATGAAGTCTGGTGTACATATTTTAAATTTCTCACGAGAGGAGCTTGTTAATGAAAAGGATATGGCAGATGCACTTGAAAGTGGAAAAGTTGGCATGTATATAACTGACTTTCCAAATGAAAATATATTGAAAATGAAAAATGTAGTACCTATCCCCCATCTGGGTGCTTCTACGCAAGAATCAGAAGAAAACTGTGCCATTATGGCTGCTCGCCAATTGAAGAAATTTTTAGAAACAGGGAACATTGAAAACTCTGTAAACTTTCCAAACACCTCCCTTCCATATTCAGGTAAGCAACGTGTTGCGGTTTTCCATAAAAATATTCCAAACATGGTCGGACAAATTACATCTGCTTTATCTAGCTATCATTTGAATATCGCTGACATGGTAAACAGAAGTCGAGAGGAATATGCTTATACCATGATTGACATTGATACTAAAATTAATCACGATATCATTCCTGACTTGGAAAAGAAAATTAATCAAA
>JBEQAC010000102.1:0-10895 GCA_041640535.1 Bacillaceae bacterium | reverse complement strand
ACAGACCGCCTATATCAAAGCATTATTCGATGAACTCTACGAACATTTTATCCCGTGGCAGCCGGTACAAACCGAGGAATATCGAAAAAAGGCTGAAAACATGCGAACGTTTTTAGAAGGGAGACCACTTCTTTTGGATACCCCTTATTTTCAACAAAACATCGGTCGTCAGCGTTTAAAAATCATTCAATTTTGGATTGAAAACACTATGCCGATTTCCTAAGATATCCATGCACCTCTAATTTTTTCAACCAGCATCGGATCGTCCTTGGGCTTCGGCCAAAGTGTTGCTCTAATTCATTCATGGAAGGTTGTATAAAATTTCTTTCCATTAAATAACGCCATAAAATATATGGACTAGTGCCTAATTGCTTAATGATTTCTGCTCCTGTTTCTCTGGTGTGATTCATGCTGTAATAACCCCTTATTTAAACGTTTGTGTAACAGATAAAAGTATATAAAAAAATCAGACTTATATCTACAAATATTACGTTAATTTTTTGTAAACATATGACAGCTTACTTCCAGTGCTCCATTTATAGTGGATAAAAGAAGAAAAGAATATGCGGATATTTTTAGAAGGTTGACCTATTCTTTAACTCCTTATTTTACTAAACATATGTCGTCGTCAGCGGTTAAAAATCATTCAATTCCGGATCAAAAACATGGAAGGAAAAGAATAACAGCATTTTTCGTCAAGGGAAAAGCGGTACCGGACCGCCGGACCGGCGGGAGGATAAGGAGCGACCCTTGACGAATGGGGATTTGATAAGCTAAGCATCCTCCCGAACGTACCGTTCGGGGGCTGGCTAGCGCCGAGCGTCAGAGGGATTCCAAAGGGATGCATCCCTTTGGGTCTTTTTCATTAATGTCTTTTTCTCTTTAAAAACAAATGACCTTGTATACACTAGTTGAATCTTTTTTATAAGGTCAGATCTTCTCACCTGATCTATTGCGCCTTTGGATAGACTCGTCGCTTACAGTTAGTACAAACATAAGCCCTCTCCATGGTGTCCGGGTCTACGATCAACCAACGTCCTTTCATTTCCGTTTTGCACTGGCATAAGTCAACGGAAGCCAACTGCTTCTTTATCTTACTGACTTCCCACCACTTTTCCATACAACCACCTCTGAATAAGAATATATGTTCTTATATTATCACAACCAACGCGGAAGTTATCCTTTTTTTATTCTCATGTAACATTCCGGTAATATTATCCTTGTACAATTAGATTATGTAAATGACCCCCTATATCTATATATCCGCCCGCCATCTGTTGGCGGGCCATTTTTTATCGATGTATACATACCGAGAGATAGTCATTTTATATAACTACATAAGGAGGAGTATCTTTTCTGATAAAAAATAAGCCTGCCATTCCTGGCAGGCAACAACAATTCAATTCAAGTTCATGCGTAGGGAATTTCATTATAATCCAATATACACATTATGAGCAGGTGGAAAAACTAGATAAATTATAACTATTGACACGTCTAAAAAACTAGTGATTTTCCATATCGCAGTAGATAGACTCCATCGAAATTACTTATAAAAGGTTGATTGAAATAGAGAGGAACATAGACTTGAGGGCTTTTCTAAGTTGTAAAGGTAAATGCGATATAGACAATAAAGGTTTATCCCATCGATAATAAAGGATACCTTTAGCTTTTTAGCTAAAGGTATCCTTTATTATCCTTTATTATCCTTTATCTTAAGCGTCAATTTTCTCTAATGCATGTTCCCATGACGGAAAGTAAAACAGTGCATTTCTCATTAATACAGGATCAGATTGCTTTACTTTCTTTTTACTTAGGGATTCTCCTTTGGCCTTTAACTGCCTCAACTTAGCTAAAACATCTTCCATCTTCATGTCAGCTTGCATCAAACTTCACTCCTTATTGGTTGTAGTTGATGTCTGTTCATTCGATGTAATGTCTTGTAATACAAGTCTAATATAAAAAATGAGCAAAATGCAAATGAACTAGGCCGTGTTGACAGGTCTAAAAACTAGTGATTTGTCCATAATAATAGTAGATAGAGTAGCAAGCATACAAATAAAATGGGTAAGTTGCACAATGGGTGGACCCTAATCCCCCCTTTGGTGTTATGAATCGTAGAGATCCTTGGCATTGGATCCGGTAAAGGAACAGGTATTTAAAGTATCACTTGCTATCAAATACCAGTTTTCATTATATTGATAATATAACCATATTTTCATAGGGAGGTTTAAAATGAACAAAACGGAATTAGTAGCCTACGTAGCAGAAACCGCAGAAATCACCAAGAAAGATGCCACAAAGGCGGTGGATGCGGTATTCGAGGCCATTGAAAACAGCTTGAAAAAAGGAGAAAAGGTACAGTTAATCGGATTCGGTAACTTTGAAGTTCGTGAACGTGCCGCACGTAAAGGTCGTAACCCACAAACAGGTCAAGAGATTGAGATCGCAGCATCCAAAATCCCTGCCTTCACGGCCGGTAAGAGTTTAAAGAGTTCCGTTAACGGAGAAGAAACAGCCTAATAAAACACAAAAGCCTTGAGAATTTGCTTTTTCTCAAGGCTTTTGTATGTTATAGGTACTAGAACTTCGGAAACTTATTGAATCCTTCCACTTAGGGATTGCTCAGCAAACTGAACCAAACGCTTTGTAATTTCTCCACCAACCGATCCATTCGCACGGGATGTCTGGTCAGCACCAAGCTGAATTCCAAATTCCTGTGCAATCTCCCACTTCATTTGGTCAATCGCACTAGCTGCTTGGGGTACCAGCTTCTGATTCGAATTACGACTCTCTTGTTGTCTTGGCATGTTAAACCCCTCCATTAAAGTTATGAAAATCCTTGTGGAAGTTATCATGCCACCTATGTGGTATGTTATTCATAGAAACCTACAACAATAAATTTGATTTGTTTGTTTAAATTTTATGAATCTTGTCTATCCTGCTAATAGAAACATTAGCAGGAGTAGTGAATGTTATGGGTACGAGTCGATTAAAGGTCATACTTGCAGAAAATGACATAACAATCAAGGAACTGGCAACAGCTACGGGACTGAGTCGTACAAATTTGAGCAATATAGTAAACGGAAAGCAACGGCCACAAGTAGATAATGCCTATTTGATTGCTGATGCACTTGGAATGCACATAAATAAGGTGTTCCCAAATTATTATCGATATGAAGCTGTCTCAAGGCGTAGACCAGTTTAAGACACATATCAAAAACTGATCCGTTTTTTACATGAGCCAAGTATACATATTAACATCATATCGGCAATCAGCCGCTGATAACCTGCCATGTGTAATGGCGGCTGATAAATCAATCATGAAAATTGAAATATCGTCATAAAAGCCTCACTCCCCTCATAGGTTACCAATGAACCAGGTTACGTGGTCACTTGGCAACGTGGTTACCACGTTCCTGAGATAAGGTACAGGGAGGAGGCTTTTTGTTATGGAGAAGAGAGACAAGAGGAGTCATACTGAACAAGCAACCAAAAGGTTGCGGGTTAGTTCTACTTACACCGAAATGCCCGATATTTACGAAAAGCTGGATCGTTTAGCCACAGCTTGCGGGATCCGGCCTACCACATTACAAACGGAACTGGTGAAGTTGTGCCTCCAAAACGAAAATATCATCAACTATATTCAGGATCGATATAAACACTGCTCCCGGTTTCGTATTATCCCCTCTAAGTTAGAGGGGGATCTAAAATACATTTTTGCTGAAAAGAAAAAGGGCTTCAAATGAGGGCCATTGAGCAGCTAGATATCTTTGTCCTAAAATGAAGGATCCTTCAAAAGATACTAACTGGGTGTTAGTTACGTGTATATGGGATAATCGTTAAGTGATTCAAATCAATATGAAAACGTCCTTTAAGTAGAATGTCTAAGCCAATCAGACCGTTAATCTCAAGTTCAGGATCAAAATAGCCAAAATCCAAAGGGATATCTCTAAATACTTCTCCGGCAAATACGACTTCGTCTATTGGTTTCACAAAAGAGTTTTGAACTCGCCAATTCCAATGGAGTCAATAATTTCATCATCGGGTGTCCAGTAAATGCCTATATCATCTACCACATCGGAAGAAATAATGGAATGAGCCGCCCCAGTATCAATCACAACGTGATCAATCTGTTTTCTTTTACCCTTGTATTCCAAAATAATCGTTGCGTGAAGAAGTCCTTGTATCAATTCCACATTCATTAATGACCTCTTACTCTCAGTCCATTGTTAGGACGAATTTGTATGACGATTTTTTCTTTTGCTGTATGATACACAAACCTGTCTCCCGAACTGCGAACTAACTCTCTTGTGGCCTCTCTTGGAGAATCAATGGTTTTAATCACGGCCACTTCATCAATGATCTTCTTATCTTTTTCTATATGATAACTCAAGGCCTGGAGAACAACATATTGATCAGGATACACTTCACGCACTTCCGACCATAACATGCAAAACACCCCCTACATCCCATTTTAACATAGTTAATAATACCCTGGTTTAGCCATTCGCACGGATGATCGAAAGAGATTTGACCTGACGTCATTCGCCAGATTGGCGCTAACGACCGTAGCCAACTTCTACTTTAATACGCAGAAATAAGCAAAGTCTATTTCGGGAAAAATCGACTTTAGCTGTTATAGCTATGAAGATAAACACTTCGTTATTTTCTTCATTCGGTTATACCATATTCTTGTTTTAATCGTTCCTCATAATGCTTATTAATATATTGTTTAATGAATTGATCCCGTGCATATAAATCTTCCTCTTTCCTAAACCATCCTACTTTCTTTATTCTCTCTGATAAGGGCTTTTGAAACCATAAGCTTAATGCTTCTTGTTCCAGTTTGTCCTCTACTCTTTTTTGTGTAATATGATCTGTGATACGTCTTTGTCTTTCAGCAACATGATCTATATTTTTGGGCAATTGACTCTGATATTCATCCAATTTTTTCAAAACTTCAACCTCTTGATTAGAAGCCACAAGATCATCTATCTTTTTATTCAATTCACCTATGTGTTGTAGTAAGTGCTGAAACGATTCCGTTAATTGATTAACCGTTTTTATTTCGGCCGGTAAATTTTTGGGGTCCGTTGGACTGGTATAAGTAAGTTGTCCCGCCCCTTCTTCGTATGTCTGGTTACCTGATGACATCATTTCAAAGATTTTCTTTATATTTGAAAGGGAGAAACCTTCTTCTCTTAATTTATTAATTTTTAGATACTGTTCAATATCTTCTCTCGTGTAATAACGATTGTTTTGCTCATCTCTTCGTACAATAATCAATCCGTCCATTTCTTTTTCCCAGTGGCGAATTGTACCCGGAGACACATCAATTTCTTCTGCTACTTGAGATATTGAATAGATTTTTTCAATCTTCATAGCCCCCTCCTCTTTTTAACCCCACCTACAAAACCGTTGTATATAAAAATTCTAGCATTTTTTATAAATATATGAAACTACAATAAAATCTCTTTGTAATTTAATATACTTATAATTTAATTTTTAATAGAATAAAAACTCATTTGTAACGTTATTATAAGTCATTTATATAAGTTCATTTCCTTTTTATAACCCCCCTACAATTCATTTTTAACCCCTATGCAAACCACTTGAAGCCCTTTATAAACACAAGAGTAGAAATAAACAGACCTTTTCTATCTAACCAATACGAAGTAGAGACCTTAGAGCCCAAAGTTTTTTTGGTTTTTAACAACACTTTTACCAATTTGAACCTTCACAGGATTGGATTAATATGGTATATTTATTTTATGTCGCATAATACAATATGAAGCTTCATTAGTATGAATAATGTGTAATAATGTTCCGCCAAGATAATCTAACTTAAATCAGGGAGGGGAGGAGGTCCTTGGATTTGTTTACGGAGGAAATCGTGTATTACATCTGTGATCGAGTACTCAAAGATTCTGTTTTAGATGTCTTTTATTTAATATCGACTAAAGATGGAGGAATCTCTAAGATTGATATTCTTCGGGAATACCAATCTTATTTAGGCATTGATCAATCTTCTCGAAAATTCCGGTATACAGTAGATGAAGCTGTTGCCACATTATTAGGGACGACGTTTATTGGTTTTTTCAAAGAGGGAACAGCGGATAAATATTTTCTTACCAAAAATGGTGAGCTGGCCGTGGAATTAATGGGTAGACTCATTCAAGATAAGCCAGATCTATTAAAAACAAGCAAGATTGTTTCTGCTGTGATGAAAACGGAAACCACTTGATTTTAAAATAAAAGAGGAGGGACTATATAAGTGAGCAAAATAATGATTGATAATGTTTGGGAATTGGAGAGTTTTGTTAAGCAACGCGGGGCATCTTTGGGCACACAGTTTGGTTTTATCGGGTTAGGGCAAGGTGGAGGTAAGATCGTAGATGCTTTTGCGGGAATCCGAAACCCAGTGAATCAGGAACCTTGTTACCCTGTTCTTTGTATCAATACCAACCAGGGAGATATTGATAGTTTAAAAAATGTAGATAAAAATAATCGGTTAGCCTTGAAGGGGAAAGAATTTGAAAAAGGGGCCGGCATGGATCCTGAAAAAGGTCGCGAGGCAATAGAAACCAATGGTGAGGCCGTTTTTGGGGCGGTTCAGCGCGTAATGAAAGATGCAGAAGTTATCGTCATCGTGGCTTCCTTAGGTGGGGGAACAGGAACGGGGTCTATCAATATGATTATTGATGTGTGTGCCGATTACATAGGAAAACCTGTGATGGCGATTGTGAGTCTGCCGAATCCACATATCGATGAAAATATCAATGCTTTCAATGCTCTAAAAGAATTAACCGCTAAATTGGAAGAAATTCGTGAAGACGGTCAAGGAAATCAGTATCGCGTCCTTGAAAATATCATTATCCTAGACAATAAGAAAATTATTGAAGATCATTTGGAAGCCAAAGATCAAGGGGAAGAGGAAGCAACTCATCTTGCGTGGGATCGATATTCCAACTATAAAGTAGCGTCAATTTTTCACGAGTGGAATATTGTAACAACGCTAGAATCCGATAAGACATTGGATGCGGAGGATTTTAAAAACAAGCTGCTTTTAACAGGTGGACTCCTGACTTTTGCGAAAAAGAAAATTAATCTTCAGGAAACCAATCTTAAGAGTGAAGCGGACTTAATTCATGAAATTGTCTCCACGTATCGTGGGAAAAACGTATTAGCCAATGGATTTAACTATCAACAGGATGCGATTGCTTTTGGGCTTCATGTTGTGATGCCTAAAAATAAAGAGGATATTTTAAATGCTAATACTCTGGAGAAGATTAATCGACGTTTACAAGAAGAATTAGAAGTTCCTATTTACTATGGACGTTCTACCTGGGATTCGAAACATGCGTTGATTTATACGATTGTAAGCTTACGAGGATTGCCTGAGCGTGCGAAGTATCTAAAAGAAGAATCTGAAGAATTAATTCGCAAGCAACGGGAACGAGAGGAAAAATCCTCTGGCTTTAATATTGACGGAGATCTTGATGTCAACCCGTTTAAGAAAACAGGAACAAGGTCGAGAGCAGTAGGTAGCTCGGACACACCGGTCAATCCATTTGCAGCTAAAAAGGAAATCGCGTCGACTTCTAACGAAGTCAAAAATCCATTTAAAATGAAAAGGAACTAAAGCCAAATTCCAAACAAAAAGAACTGATCTTCTCCTAAAAGGTTAGTTTGTACTTTTGGGGAAATCGTAGCTTTTTTAAATCAAAAGTTAAGAAATTAACCCCTGTTACTCTTGAGCAGTAACAGGGGTTATGTAGTTGCGTTGGTATTATGCTGTATTGTACTGTATTACGTTGTATAAAACATCATTAAGTCTTATTAGGCGTGACTTATTATCCCTAAAATGATTATTAACCCAAATCAATTAGAAATCATCCCACAGTACCCCATCAATTAAAATCTGTAAAAATAATCCTTGGGTGCTTTCTTTAATATAAAGCGAAAAGCCATTCCTTAAAGGAATGGCTTTTGCTACACGATACGCCGGAGGCGCCGTTTATTAAGTTAATATTATATTAACAGATTTATTATTATGTGTCTAGATAATTTTTCGAATTACAACTTTCTACAAAAAGTGCTGGAACATTTTTCATTTTTGTTGTATATTCAAAGTACACGATACTAAGGGGAATAGTATATTCATTTTTGTCTTTTTGACAGAATTGATTATATTATTGCTTTGGCTTATTTTGCCTACCCAACGTGTATCTGTTCGATAGACGTTTTTTATTTGTTTAAAAAAGAATAGACCCCCATGTTGGTAGCATGAGGGCGTAGTGGGAGCAGTGTTGGTAGCACTGGCTCAAAAATTCGATTTTAATTGAGATTTTGGTTGGAAGCCGTGAAATCTCATCCCAAAGCTTAAAACTAAATCAGACAACATTCGATGCCCGATTTCAAAAAATATGAAATCCTGGGTCGTCTTTCATATTGCCTTCTTTAGATAATTATACTTTTAATCCGAACTATTATCAATATGGACTACTCCATATATTTAACTTTATTGTCAGGAGGTGAACCGGAATGATCCATCGTGACCTATGCAATCCATCTACAACGAAGTATTTCAGTTCATTACGAATGCAATTTAATTTCTTACTATCTCGCTATGTTTGTTGGGATGGATTCATTCCGCTCACCCTATGTGAAATGGCCGAGAAACTTAATTGTGACATTCAATCGATCCGCAAATTCATCAAAAGAGGGACACAAGAAGAAATGCTGCGTGTAGAAGGGGATCGACTCTATCTGATCAAGAAAGTCGATGAATACTCTCAGGGTTATATTAAACACTTTCCATTCTTGGAATCCGTTGAATTCCGTTCTATGAGTGTTCATGCCCAGCGATTTGTTCTTTACACGCTTTGGACCGGGGTTCACACCGGCAGACCCTTAAAGCGCGATTTGTCTACGTTGTACCATGCTAAAGTGGAAAGAAACGGGGTACTCAACCTGTATTATCGGGAACCGGTTTACTTAGTCCTTAACGAGGCCAAGACATTTCTCAAGTTAGAAATCGTAATCGAAAAGAACCGGGAGATGGTTCGAGTTACAGGTCTACAGGATCAGTATGCCTATCAAGAGGCTTTAGCCAATAAAGGAGAACAAAAGCTTCTTCAAGATATTCTTTGGGATCATGGTGTGGACGAACTAGTGTCCGCTACATCCCGAGAAGACATCTTAAAATTAAAGAAACATTATCTTTCTTCTCTCCAATCCGTAGGCATGGAGTTATTTACCCATGCACTGAAGAAACTTCTTGCCGTGCACAAACTATATGAATTGGATCAACAAGGAGAAGTGGGCAAATACCTTCGATCCATCCTGGTTGACTTGGAGGAGAAGATTTTACCCACCTTACATAAACAGGTTTTCTATATTACCAATGCCATTCAAACCATGGAAAATACGCTTGTTTCCGGAGTATCCCTATGGATTAAACGTTTTGAAAAACAAAAACAGATCATAACCCAGGCGATCCAGAAGATCAAATCAAAGATAGATCCACCTCGCGAGGAAAAATATCCCTTTGTCTCTTATAATTGGCTAGAAAACACTTAAGACCGCACTTTTTAAAATGATGACAGTGATCGGTCTATTTGTGCTGTAGAAGAAAAGTGATCTCTATCCTTTCTAGATGATACGAAAAAATATCCACTGAAATAAACCGGTGAAGAGGGCATTAAAACCATGTCTCTTCACTTTTTTTATGCCATTTTCTTAGTCAAGACTGTGGAAATCAGAATTTTAAGTTGTGGATTATAGAAATATTGATGTGATTCACAGAAATATGCTTGTGCATTTTATTTTTAGGTCTATGGATTCTTTTACGGTAAATTCCCAAACCCTTACCACACTTTGGTTCTAGCGGACTTGGTTATGATCCTAATGGTTTTTAAAAATGGTTTTTAAAAATTGAATTTTATATTTAAGTGAAAGATGTTATACATCCATTTTTCATTCAGCTGAGATGAACCACACCTTGATTTGTCTATACGAAAGAAGCATTCGATCTCTCTTTTCGTACAAACGAAAGATCATTATGATTTTTACATAGCTCATTTTCTCGTAGTCTTTTTTTGGAAATGAATAAAAAATGTATAGGAATATAATCTTGCTTCTTTAAACTAAAATTGATTTGTTTTTTAGTTGACTGAAACGATAGAGCAAAGCAATGAAGAGATAAAAACTGGAGTTGGCTTCATTATAAAAAAAAGAGCATAGAGGAAACAGGACCTATCTTTAACCATCTTATAGGACCATTTACCAATCATATGTTCGTGTTAAATAATACCAAGGTAGGATTTATTTACCAACCATAGATTAGCTATAATTATCGTAACTAAAGTAGCAATATTTACTTAAATCGAATAGGAAATCGACTAAGTACCCATGTAACAATCAATTTAATAACCCATTGCTGCCTAAACTCTTATCATAGCGGGGTTTTTATCGATATAAACTCCCTCGTTGACGACCTAGACCCCACCCTCACATCGTCCGATGAGATACTGGGGTCTAGGTCTACTCGTACATTTATATCGATAAAAATAGAACAGTTTGAGTTTAGGAAGTAGAGGAGGAGGTGAGGGTAGTTCAAGGAAGTAAGTTTTGAGAGTTTACTCAAAGAAGAAAGAGGTGAAAGCCAATTCGAAGAAGCCGATCTTGAAAGTTCATTCAGAGAAGTAGAATGGGGGCGCTGCCCCGGTTAAGGGTAAACACCCTTAACAATCCCTTCTATGGCCTGGGATAAATATACAAACACGTGCATCTTAACGAGTGGATTCGAGATCACCATAGCGTTTACTTTTTAGAGCTTTTGATCTGATTCGTTTTACGTTTTCGTTTAAGCGTCTTTTTAAAGGGAAAGATCG
>JBEQAC010000101.1:0-10970 GCA_041640535.1 Bacillaceae bacterium | reverse complement strand
GGATACTCTCTACTAAATGGTGAATGGAGAAAGCAATATCATTTTCTTGTAATTTAACTTCTAAATCTAAAGGTAAAATCAGTTGATTCATGTTATAATCTTTAAACATAAGGACACTTCTTTCTGATTTGATTTTGGTAGGGGTACTTAAATTTTATCAGAAAATGTCCTTTTTGTTATGAAAAAAACAAAGCCTGTGAAATTTTACTCCTCGTAAAATTTCACAGGCTTTTTAGTTTTTAGAGGAGGGTTTTGTCCCAGCCTCTTTTAATTATTGCTAAATGTAGGGGTTTTCCTCCACGTAAATAAACTCGTCATACAGCCTACAGACAAGATTGCAATGATAGAAAGCAACAACGTTTCTGTAGAAAAAAGCAAGCCACCTGCAAAAATCACAAGCGAATCAATGATAAAAATAAGAATACCTACGTTCATTCCTGTCCAGTCAGAAATAAATTGGGCAATAAGATCTGTCCCACCAGTACTTGTTTTAAAACGAAGCATGATTCCGATTCCAAATCCAACAAGAACTCCCCCTATAATTGAACTTATTGCTGCATCTAAAGATATGACTTTGGGGAGAAAATGAAAAACATCAATAAAAAAAGAAGAAACAAGCATTCCATGTAAACTATTATAAAAATACTCTCTATACTTAAACCAAGCTAGAAGAAAGATTGGAACACTTAAACTTATAATGACCAAGCCCGCCTCTAGTCCCCACAAATACTTCATGATAAGACCGACACCGATCATCCCACCATCAAGTACCTTGTAAGGAACTAAAAAACAGTTAATGCCAATCCCAAGAAATATACTCCCTATGATAATGACAAATCCCTTCATAAGCATAACATTCCCCCTAGTGGTGGACATGTTCTATTTATATGCTTGTATAGGAATAAAATAGACAAAGAAAAAAATTATAAATAAAACAACTAGATCATGATTGACCTAGTTGTTTACTTAAACTTTTTATTTTGCATAAAACTTCTCAGTATAATACGGATGTGATTCTGTATTAAAGGCAACTCCAACACCTAAGAGCCGAAAATCAGGATGTAAAATATTCTCTCTATGACCAAGAGAGTTCATTAAGCCTTCATGTGCAAAGATACTGCTAAATTGTCCAGAAGCTAAATTTTCACCAGCCACTGAATAAACAATTCCGTCTTCTAACATTCGATCAAATGGTGATTGCCCTTTTAAATTCGTATGATCAAAAAATTTATTTTCTGCCATATCAAAGCTATGTTTCCTTGCAGTTCCTTGTACTTTCGCATCCCATTGCAATACATTAATTCCGTGTTTGACTCGAGTCGCGTTTGTTAAATCAAATAATTGATACTCAAACCCTTCTTTAAGCTGTTCACTAGCAACTGTATAAAAGTCTTTTCTATTTTGCTCGAGCTCTTTTTTAATAACTTGAATAGAGGATACAGTATTCTGCTGATGTTGATCATAAAAAATTGTGACATAACTATTGCCCAACTCGAACATATCATAGTCTCTAATCTCCGGAAACTGATAGTATACAAATCCTTTGTTTATTTGATTTAATGGTTCCCCTAGCTGCTCCAACACAAATTCTTTTGTACTTCCCAATTTAATACCATTAACTGACGAGATTAAATCCTGATTTGTATATAAACCTGTTACAAGATTGTTATCATCATAGGAGACCATGACAAAACTCTGGTAGTCTTCATGATATGTATGCCAGAGTGTTCCATATTCATTCATAGACTGTCGTTTTGCTTGACCTATTGTTCTCTCAGCCTCATCTTTGGTATCACCCAGCTCAATATTTAGGATTGAAAATAATTGCTCACTTGGTGTTTCTAAATTCGGTTGTTCAATTTGTTTTTGTGGTACGGGTTGTTCAATTTGGTTTTGCGGTACGGGTTGTTCTTCATTTTGAGGTAGGTCTTCTAATGCTTGTGTTATTTGATAAACAATTTCTTGAATTCTTAATGTGAGAAATTCTATAGCGTCAGAAAATTCTGGTTTATCTTTAATCTCATTAATTTCGGACTTTAACGTCTCAAATGAAGTTCCATATTCTGATTCTGCAATTTTCTTCTCAATGACAGTCCAAGAAGCATATACGAAAAAAACGACTGATAATAAAAGAAGTAAGCGTCTCATTGTACCAGCCTCCATTCTAGAATCATTCTACCCCATTTTTATGGTTTTTTAATCATTCATCATACTAAGACTAGTAGATATTAAAATAAAAAGATGCACGAAATATGTATTTCAAAGCATCTTTTGTTCTTTCATTTATATTAAATTTTAACAGGTTCAGCAAACTCTGTAAAACCTTACTGTTATTCACTGTTGATTGATTCTATATCATTTTCCTCAATATCTACAACAATTCGAAAACCAAAAGGTAAGCTGACTAAACTTCCCTTCTCATAGCCTTTAAGACATCTACCTTGGTTGCGCGTTGAGCTGGACGCATTCCTGAAAGAATGGTAACTCCTAGACAAATACCGATACATATAAGTGGTAAATTCCAAGGAATATGAGAAAACATAAGTCCTTCAGGTGTACTTTGGTCAAATGCCTGGCTAATAATGAGAGGTAAAGCTGAATTAACACCAAAGCTAATCAAATACGCAACAAGTGTTCCAAAAAACGCACCGAGTAATCCTATATAGCTACTTTCAATCAAAAATATATTCTTAATTGTAGCAGGGTTCGCACCTATGGCTTTCATAATCCCAATATCAGGAGCCCGTTCCGTTACGGCCATTGTCATTGTATTATAAATACCGATTGAAGCAATAATAATTGCAATGGTACCAATAAATACTAAACCTACCTTCATGATGGTAAATAACATATTCACCTCTTTAAGTTCATTTACTACAGAATACACTCCATAGTTGTTCGTTTGTAGAGTATCAGATATTGCTTGAACAGCATCTAGATTGGTTGCATAAATTTTCACATCATCAAAACCATTCACATTTTCTTCCATTACCTCTATATTTGGTTCTATTACCATACCACGTGTTGTACCTGTGAAACTTTCAATTTCTTTTAAAACTGCTTCAGAAATAAACACATTGCGATCATAAATCCACTCTCTTGTCGGTTTCGCTCCTACCCCTACAATTGAAAGAGTAAGATCCATTTTTTCTTCGTTCCCGTCTCTATTTTGTCTAACTGTAAGAGTGACCTCTTTTCCTACTAAACTCTCTTTAAAAGAGTACTCTTCTTTTAACATCCCATTTTCATCGTAAAGTTCTTCATTCTTTTTGCTTGTTGGGACTAAAGCATTTAGGAAATCATGACCTACCACCACTTCATAATCAGTTTCTGGTAAACGACCTTCTGATAATTCTAAGCCAGCTTTCACTTCTGAAGGCATATGTGTCACGATTGTATCTGCAAATGCTTCATAACCATGAATGGTATATTCCCCTGATTGTCTTAGTATCTGCCTTCTAGTAACAGCCTTAACATTTTCAAGTTCCTCAAAATATTTAATATCTGCTATTTCTATATTTTTATATTGATTCTTCTCATCTTGTTTTCCATAAACATCGATTTGAGTGACCACTCTTCTCTCTGTGATTTCTTTAATTACCGTTTTATGCAATCCAAACCCAACTGATGCGAGCACAATTAAAAAGGCACAACCCATCGCCGTTGCTAAAATGGTCATAAATATTCGTGTTTTATTTTTATTCATATTTTGTCTAACAAACCGGAATTGATCTTTAAATTTCATACCGCAACGGTCTCCTTAATCATTTTTCCATCACTAAGCTCGATGGTACGATTGCCTATTTTTGCAACCTTGTCATCATGCGTAATGATTAAAAATGTAATTCCTAAGTCACGGTTCAATTCTTTGATAAACATAAGCAAGTCTTCTTCTGTCTCACTATCCAAACTACCCGTAGGTTCATCTGCCAAAATAATTGGAGGATTGACGATTAATGCTCGTGCAATACTCACTCTTTGTTGCTGACCTCCTGATAGTTCACTCGGATAATGGTCCTTATACTGTAATAAACCAACTTTTACAAGCATTTCATTTGTTTTCTTTTCCCTTTCAGACTCGCTTATGCCTTTCAAAATTAACGGAAGTTCAACATTCTGAAAAGCTGTCATACTCGGAATCAATTGAAAGTTTTGAAAGATAAAACCAAGGTTTTTCAATCTAAAATCAGCATACTTTGCTTCACTAAGATCTGATACTAACTCATTCTTTATGGTGACTTCACCCACCTTAGGGTGGATGAAACCGCTGATAATATTTAAGAGAGTGGATTTCCCAGAACCACTTCTTCCTATAATCGTGACAATTTCTCCTTTTTTTACAGATAAACTAATATTACGTAAAACTGGAATAACTGTTTTGTTTCCTTTTTTCCCTATTTCAAAGTCATGACTAATATTTCTTAACTCTATCACATTACCTCTCCTTCCCTTATTTCTTTCCAAACTGAAATTTAACCCCCATTAATTTCGATAAAAATACATAGGAAATAGCTGCCATTATGATGCCGCCAATATGATAACTACTTAGATTTGGTGCTTTTCCTTCATAGCTGTAGCTATAGTCTCCAAAGAACATCCCACCTAATAAATAAAAACAAACGACAACACCGACTTTTAAAAATGGAGCCAAACCTTCATAAACTAATAGTTTCCCATTACTTTCACTCTTTATATTTCTTGATAAACTAATCAGTCCAAATACTGAAATAAGAGTTACGAGTAATGGTATTAGTAAATATGGTAATCGTGTAAATTCGCTTTTTGCTTCAACAAACAAACTTAACTCAGTATCTAATCCTATTAGGATAAATGGAAAACTAATCGTCTCAAGTGTTTTGGTTAACCAATTATCGAAATATTGGGCTCTACCAGAAAACACAAGTGTGTGGAAAGTGATAAAACGCTCAATTAATACCCAAAGGCCGAAAGGTAGATATAAAAAGATCCAACTGAAAACAAATTGAGATGCAACACTTGCTGCAATTAATCCTAATACTAAGCTAAAGGAATACACACCAATTAATACAGTTATTGCTGTTAAGTAGTAGTATAAAAAGACGATATTGGGTAAAAAATCAGCTACAATTGTCCCCTGTACTGTAAGGAATGAAATCAATACACAAATAGTTAATGTAACAATAATATTAACAACACCAAATATCCATTTGCTAAGAAAGATATCCTTTCGTCTATATGGAAGAGATAAAGTAAAATCCAAGCTTTGATTTGTACGTTCATATCCAATTAGTACCGAGGCTAATGTAATTAAAACTAAAATTTGTAGAAAGGATGCTTCTGTGAATAACCAATTAAAGTAGTATTGAAATTCCTCATGTTTACTAAGATGCTCTTTCCAGTAATCATAGTGATACTCTGTTGAGTTTACATGTTGATAAAATTTATATGGCACATAGAGGGAAACAAGCCAAAATGCCCATATGATAAATTTAGATTGCTTATAATCTTTTAACCATAATGCTTTATTTAACAAGATCTTCCCCTCCTAACGCAGAAACAAAAATGTCCTCCAATGTCATCGGTAATTCTTCTAATAGTAATGGTTGCTCTTTCTGGAGAAGTTCACAAGTTTCACTTACATTGCCTTTAATAAGTAATGTCGTCACACGTCCAATTTTCTTAATAATTTTTATGTTTTCTAGATTTTCTATGGAAGCCGGAAACTCACCTTTATAAACAACTTGAACCTTCTGATAATGCTGCTTTGCATCATCCATGGTAATCACCGATTCTATTTCTCCATTTTTCATCATGATAATCGTATCGGCAATCTTTTCTAATTCATCTAAGTGATGACTTGAAATAAGTAATGATATCCCTCGGTCTGATACTTCTTCAATTAAAAACTGGAGTATTTGCCTCTTCACAACGGCATCCAAGCCATTCGTTGGTTCATCAAGAATAATACATTTTGCTCTTGTGGAAATCGCAAGGATAATAAAAATTAATGCCTTCATTCCTTTAGAATACATCCGTATTTTTCGATTTCTTGGCAAAGTAAATCTTTCCATTAATTCATAAAAAACAACCTCGTCAAAATCAATGTATATAGTTTTATAGAGTCTTACTAATTCTTTAATAGAATAACTATTGTAAGCACTTGTGGAATCTGGCACATAAACAATAGATTTTTTTATCTCGGGAGAAAGATGTATGTTCGTTCCTTCAAATAACACTTCACCTTGATCAGGGTCAATAATGCCTACAAGACTGCGTAATAGAGTTGTTTTCCCAACCCCATTTCTACCGATTAGCCCAACAATTGAAGATTCACCGACCGTAAATGTAATATTTTGATATATCTTTTGACCTTCGATTGATTTTTCCAAATTATTTACCGTTAGCATGTTCGTCCCCTCCCCCCAATTCATCTAAGTAACTCTCGATCCATGTTTGCAATGTGTGTTTATCTATTCCTAAATACGAGGCTTCTACAATAAGTAATTTTAACGATTTCTTAATTTGATCCACTTTTTCCTCATCTACCTTTAGCGAAATAGTTTCTGAAACAAATGTACCTTTCCCTCTTCTTGTCTCAATCAGGCCTTGTCTTTCTAATTCCTGATATGCTTTACTCACCGTATTGGGATTAATAAGTAAGATTGAAGACAATTCTCGAACAGAAGAAAGCTTGTCGTTAGGCTGTAAAATACCTTTTAATATCATCTCTTTTACCTGGTTTACAATTTGTTCCCATATTGGTGTATTACTACGCTCATTTAAATCAAAATACAAGATACTCCCTCCTTTCAAGGAAGTGAATGCTATATTAGGTGTATATTGTGTATCGTGTGTATTACTATATATAGTACACTTAATACACTATACCTTTTCCAATAAAATGTCAATAACCGAACGAAAATTTTTTAAAAAAATGGTGCCAGGCACCCGAAGTGGGAACGTTTTTGTCCCACTTGAGGTGCCTGGCACCATTGTTATGCTAAAAGTTTTCTCTCCTGTATAAACATGGTAAAATGAAGTCATACATTTTTAAGGAGGAATTTAATAAATGAATCCATTTGAACAAAGTTTAGATAAATATGCAGACCTTGCTGTAAGGGTTGGCGTTAACATACAAAAAGGCCAAACGCTTGTTGTAAACGCACCCATTTCTACTGCCAATTTTGTAAGGAAAGTAGCCCAGAAAGCATATGAGGCTGGAGCTAAAAACGTACATATAGAATGGTCTGACGAAGAAATCACTCGCTTAAAATATGACCTTGCACCTGATGAAGCTTTTCATGAGTATCCAATCTGGAAAGCAAAAGGATATGAAGAAATGGCAGAAAATGGGGCTGCGATATTATCTGTCATTTCTTCAAATCCGGATTTATTAAAAGGCGTAGATCCAGAGCGAATTGCCAATGCAAATAAAGCGCAAGGAATGGCGATGCAAAAATTTAGAAGTTTCATTCAATCAGATAAAATTAGCTGGTCCATTGTTGCTGTTCCTTCTGAAAGCTGGGCTGTAAAAGTATTTCCTGATGTTTCGCAAGAGGAGCAAGTACAGAAGTTGTGGGATGCAATCTTTATGGCAACTAGAGTAGATCTTGATGATCCAGTTCAGGCTTGGAAAGAGCATAATGCGACTCTCCATAGTAAAGAGGCATATTTAAACGAGAAAAAATATAAAAAATTACATTATAAAGCACCTGGAACGGATTTAACAATTGAACTACCTGAATCCCACATTTGGATTGGTGGTGGAAGTGAAAATGAAAAAGGTACATCATTTGTTGCAAATATGCCAACTGAAGAAGTATTTACCGTTCCTCTAAAAACAGGTGTAAATGGATCTGTTTCAAGCACGAAACCACTAAGTTATGGTGGAAACTTAATTGAAAACTTCAAAATCACCTTTGAAAATGGGAGAATTACAGAAATAACGGCTGAATCTGGTGAAGAAACACTTAAACGACTAGTTGAAACAGATGAAGGTTCTCATTACTTAGGTGAGGTGGCATTAGTTCCACATAACTCTCCAATTTCAAATTCAAATATTATTTTCTTTAATACTTTATTCGATGAAAATGCATCCCACCATCTTGCAATTGGAAATGCATATTCATTCTGTATTGAAGGTGGTAAAACAATGTCCAAAGAAGAGCTAGAATCCCATGGAGTAAATTCAAGTATTACTCATGTCGACTTCATGATTGGGTCTGCTGAAATGGATATTGACGGAATTAAAGCGGACGGAACATCGGAAGCTTTATTCCGTAATGGAAATTGGGCGTTTTAAAAAAGCCCCAAAAAAGCTAGCGCAATTTTGCTCTAGCTTTTTTTATATTATAGAATTTCTTTTATGATAGATCTCTTATTTTTAATTCCTTTTTTCTTTCCATTAACTCTCTTAATTTTTCGTCAAGTATTCCAAATCTTTCATCTTCTCGATTTAAAAAGGAAATCTCTCCAAGAAGTATACTAATTTGATTTTCGATAATCATTAATTCTTCGGTAATAACACCATTATTTTTTACGTTTGAAACTTGAGGTTTTGAATTTTTATACTCCTCTAACTTCATTTCAATACGTTTCACTTCCTTATTTTCTATGATTAATAATTTATCGCACATTTTCTCCATAAAGTACACATCGTGTGAAACAACAATCAACGTTCCAGTAAATTCATTTAATGTTTTTTCAATGCTTTCTCTACTAGCTAAATCAAGGTGATTGGTAGGCTCATCAAGAATGAGTAAATCTACTTTGTTCATTAAAATTTTCATTAATTTTACTCGAGTTCGTTCTCCTAAACTAAAAGACTCAAGTGGTTTTTTTAATGATTCTTCTTTTAGCCCAATGTTTGCTAACATCGTTCTAGCCCTACTAATTTCATCCCGATCCGTTAATCCTAAAAATTGTAATGCGGTGTATGCTAAATTGAGATCTGTTACATCCTGACTTAAATATCCTATTTTCAACGACTGACTTCTCCATAATTGACCACTTGTAATCGGTTCCTCTCCAAGTAACATTTTTATTAATGTTGTTTTTCCAGAACCATTTTCTCCAACGATCCCTACTTTTTCTCCATGCTTTATATAAAACTGACTGTTTCTTAACAAAACACTTTCTCCAAACCACTTCTCTAAATTTATCGCCTCAACGATTCGTTTTCCACGTTTCTCATTCTGCTCAAAGTAAAAATGGACAGTTGATTCTTGGATCGGTTTTTCTATTTTATTTTTTTCCAATTCACGCTCAAGTCTTTTCCTCTTTGATTTAATTTGCTTATCCATTTTTTTGGCCTTCACTCTAAAATACTCTTTGAAACCTTCTTGTTTTGTCGACTGATTATGAGCTTTTTGGGACCAATTTTGAAGACTGTTAATCTGTGCTTCTATTTGTTCTTTGTATTTCTCTTTAAGTTGATATTGCTGCAATTGAGCTTTTTCGATTTTTTCTTTTTCAACTTGATATGAAGAATAATTTCCACGATAGGTTTTTACTTTTCGATTGTTTATTTCGTAAATTTCTTGTACTGTTTGATCAAGAAAATAACGGTCATGTGAAATAATTAGAATGGCTCCCTGAAAATTTTTAATCTCTTCAACTAACCATTCGACTCCATTAAGGTCCATATGATTTGTCGGTTCATCCAATATAAGTATATCAGGATCTAATGACCATACTTTGGAAAGTGAAAGTTTTAACTTTTCCCCACCACTTAGATGATTAATTCTTTCTTCTGACCATTCTTTTATCTTTTGAAGCCCGAGCTGACTTGTAAATTTTTGCATCTCTTTATCATGTTGATCGACTAATTGATAATAATCTGAAACATCATACTCCGTTGATTGTAATAAATATCCAATTCTTAATTCCAGGTCGCTTTCTATCGTCCCTTTATCTGCTTTTATCTTGCCAAAAATAATGTCCGCTATGGTTGTTTTTCCGGCACCATTATTCCCAACCAGACCAATCCGTGCACCCTTTTTTATATCAAAATCAATTCCATCTAATACGAGTTTTTCTCCATAGCTTTTTTGTATGTCTCTAATTCTCATTATTGTCAAAAAATCACACCCTCTAATTTATACTTAAGTAACACTAGAGTTAGATCGTATATTTTAGATAATAAAAAACCCTCCCTAGATATCTAGAGAGGGTAATCAATCATTCACGTACACAAATAGGCATACAAAAATGCATCAATAATACAAGCATTTTCTATATGTTAACTTTCCAATATTAGTGTGAACGGTAAAATGGACAGACTGACCCTATTCTCTAGTAATTACGTTTTTCATTTTTTTCCGAAAATCGTATAGAAAATAAGATTAGTACTTCATCGGCATTTACCATTCCCTTCATAATTTAACTTGATTATAGACTTTCAAAAAATCCCTGTCAATCCAGAATATGTATATCCTGCTAAAAAAGATACTACTTAAACAGTTTTCTTAACATTTTCCCAGTTGCTTTTCCAGCTGCTCTTCTTGCCATTCGTTTACCAACGGTTCCTTTTTTGACTGCATTGATATCACCAAGTATTCTAGCCACCATGTATAAGGTTCTTCGGATTTTATTAATAGACACTTACACTCCTCCTTCATGTCCTTATTTTTACCAACCTACTTTATTAAATCATAGTTAAAATATGACTAAAAGAAAAATTTGAATTTTTCAATTTCTATTTAAATGGTTTTCTATTCTATATATATCATGATATGATGAAGTGGACTAAAACTTAACAAACGAAATCGTAGTTACTGACGAATAATGTGGAGTACCACAAGGGAGCTACGTAACTAGCCATATAGCCGTTCGTCTGGGCAGAGGCAAGGGGATACCCTTGTCTCTTTTTTGTGTGCGCCCGGCATGGGCTATAACTTGGTGGTGAAAGTCCACTACAGGCTTGGCAGTAGGAACTGTTAGCCAATGGCAAGGGTGTCCCCCGTGAGGTGGAATCTGAAGGAAGCCGGAGG
>JBEQAC010000100.1:0-11041 GCA_041640535.1 Bacillaceae bacterium | reverse complement strand
TTTGAAGGTACGAACCTTCATAGTCTAGTGATGATGGCGAAGAGGTCACACCCGTTCCCATACCGAACACGGAAGTTAAGCTCTTCAGCGCCGATGGTAGTTGGGGGACTCCCCTTGTGAGAGTAGGACGTCGCTAGGCTTGAGTTATTCCACAGTAGCTCAGTGGTAGAGCTATCGGCTGTTAACCGATCGGTCGCAGGTTCGAATCCTGCCTGTGGAGCCATTTATAATGCGCCCGTAGCTCAATTGGATAGAGCGTCTGACTACGGATCAGAAGGTTATGGGTTCGACTCCTTTCGGGCGCGCCATATAAAATATAGATTTATTACAATATCATGGCGGTGTAGCTCAGCTGGCTAGAGCGTACGGTTCATACCCGTGAGGTCGGGGGTTCGATCCCCTCCGCCGCTACTTAGTTATAATTTTAAATACGGAGGAATACCCAAGTCCGGCTGAAGGGATCGGTCTTGAAAACCGACAGGGGTGTTAAAGCTCGCGGGGGTTCGAATCCCTCTTCCTCCGCCATATTCTTTTAACAGTCTTAATGATTTTATTATCGCGGGGTGGAGCACGTCCGAATAATCTTCGGAGCATCTACTTCAGCATACAGATCGAGCTGCTGCTTGAATTAGCTTTCTGAGATCTGGATGGCCTTCTTGTGTAAAAACTTTACACTTTTGGTTGTACCAATCGAGCTGCAACTTGAATAAGCTTCCTGAGATTGGGACAGTCACAAACTATGGTGAATAATTACATTTTATAACTTTTACTATCGCGGGGTGGAGCAGTCTGGTAGCTCGTCGGGCTCATAACCCGAAGGTCGCAGGTTCAAATCCTGTCCCCGCAACCAAATATGGAGGGGTAGCGAAGTGGCTAAACGCGGCGGACTGTAAATCCGCTCCCTGAGGGTTCGGCGGTTCGAATCCGTCCCCCTCCACCAGTTTTTAATAGGGGCATAGTTTAAAGGTAGAACTGAGGTCTCCAAAACCTCCAGTGTGGGTTCGATTCCTACTGCCCCTGCCAGTCCTTTACAAACTCTATGGCGGTTGTGGCGAAGTGGTTAACGCACCAGATTGTGGCTCTGGCACTCGTGGGTTCGATTCCCATCAATCGCCCCATAGTTAGGTCTGTAAATTAATAAGTATTATTAAAATATATGCGGGTGTAGTTTAATGGTAAAACCTCAGCCACGAGCATTTCATCCATGAATAATCTTCGAGTTGCTTCGACGCATATACTTCCATGTAAATGCCTGAAGAGGAAGAAGCATGAAAGGCCCAAATTTAGGTTGGTAAATTAATAAGTATTATTAAAATATATGCGGGTGTAGTTTAATGGTAAAACCTCAGCCTTCCAAGCTGATGTCGTGAGTTCGATTCTCATCACCCGCTCCATGAAGATATCCTCTTGCGAGTTTTGATTAGGTACTTTGTTTTATTATCTAAACGATTATGTCTAGAGGGTGTAAAAGTATTTAGGGTGTCGACGATATTTCGTGATATTTCCTACAGAAATATCCTAAAATATCCTCTTGCGGAGTTTATTCACGAAGCTTAATCAAAGAAGTATTTCTTGTAGCATATTCAATGGGCTATAGCCAAGCGGTAAGGCAACGGACTTTGACTCCGTCATGCGTTGGTTCGAATCCAGCTAGCCCAGCCATTTTATTTTTAAAAATAAATTTTTTGATTTAAGAACTATTCATTATAGTATTTACATAGTGCTCTTACCAAATATGGCGGCATAGCCAAGTGGTAAGGCAGAGGTCTGCAAAACCTTTATCCCCGGTTCGAATCCGGGTGTCGCCTCCAACATACAGATTTCATACAATGATAACTAAATATATACATACAAAAAAAGAAGGGTTTATTTGGCACTCTTCTTTTTTTGTATAGATAAGTAAGAGTTGTTGTACTTCTACGAACTTATCTGTTATACTGTAATTGTATTAAAAATCTGACAATGGGGGGCATTGACGTGGAAACTCTTTTAAAATCGTTTGCTGGCTGGTTAAGTGATGAAGGAAAGTCTGAAAATACGATTAAGACTTATGACGGAACAATGCGCAAATTTTTTGAGTGGCTACTTAACAATGAGAGGGATGTCCATCATGTAACTCACAAAGATGTCCAAGACTATATGGATTATCTTGAGGGGTTAGATCGAAGTGCTGCAACGATTGAGAAAGCTTTTTCAGCCATTAGTGTCTACTCTAGATTTTTAAATAAAAAAGAAATCACAAACAATATTACAAAAGTAGAAAAGGAAAAAAATCACGAGAATCCAGAAGCTCTTGATAAGACAGAAAGAACGCTGTTACTTCAAGAGGTTGAGAAGGATGGAGATCTTCGTAACACTGTCATCGTTTATACATTATTGCATACTGGGATACGAATCTCAGAATTATGTGCACTAAATGTCTCTGATGTTCACCTTGAAGCAGATCAAGGTGAAATAGTAATCAGAAGTACAAGTGGAGACGTTAAACGTGTGATTCCTTTATCAAGCGATTTAAGACAATATCTCAACCGATATATTCAATCTTTACCATCACATCAAGAGGCATTATTTATTTCTAGTGTAGGCAAGAGAATTTCGACAAGAGGTGTTCAATATATGTTAAAAAAATATAATGTGAACCCTCATAAGTTGCGGCATACCTTCTGCACAGAGCTTGTTGAAAATGGTGTCGACATCTCAACTGTTGCTGAGCTTGCCGGTCATTCAGACGTAAATGTCACAAAACGATATATTTCAAAGCATTCGGCTAGTAAGATAGAGGATGCTATTAAAAGAACTTTCGCATAAATGAAACACTTGGAAGAGTTGTTAAGAGAAGTTGCATGTACTCCATGATCGGGGTACATGCTTTCTTTATATGAAGATGTATGTATAAGGTTAATTTACAATAGGGGAATATAGAAGGGTGATATTATAAATTTATAAGGAGCTGCATGGATGGGGAAAAAGAGTGGAAACAGAAATCATCACGCACCTCTACATAAAAAGTTTTGGGGGATTATAGCATTTTTTCTTTTCGCTTTCTGTTTTGCGGTATTAATAGAGGATTTCTTTGACCAAGAACTTAAGAGAATTGACGAGTGGATAGAGAATTTTGTAGAAAAAATTGATGGTCCGACTATAAATGCAGTTGCTCACGTAATTGAGGGTTTTGGTTCAGCGTATGTGTTAGTTCCATTATGTGTCATCATTATTCTTTTTTTATGTGTAGAAAGAAAGCTTGCTTGGGAGAGTACAGTGATCGCTATTTCATTAGCGGGATCATTTCTTCTCCATTTGGCCATGAAAGCTTTTTTTGGACGAAATCATGATGGAAGAAATCATGGAGGGATTGATGGGTATAGCTTTCCAAGTGGTCATGCCATGGTTTCTGCAGCTTTTTATGGAATTTTAGGTTATTTTTTATGGGTGTATTTAAAAAAGAGATCAAAGCCTTCATGGTTTGTACCTCCATTGACAATTCTTATTATATTAATTATTGGATTAAGTAGAGTATTAATTGATGTGCATCATCCAACTGATATTTTAACCGGATTTGCTGCCGGAGGATTATGGTTTGTTCTTTGCTTATTTCTTTTTTATTGGATTCAGCGTAAGAAAAAAAGACGATAGGAATTCACCTACCGTCTTTCTTCTTATTTCTTTGCTTTAATTTTCCCCGTCCATTGTTTGTATCCACCTTTTAGTGTATACAACTCTTTATAGCCTTTGCGTCTTAATAGCTGAGCAGCTCTCCCGCTTCTCATCGTATTTTGACAATATACATATACGGGTTGGTCTTGACGTACTTCTTTTAATCTCATTTTCAGTTGAGTTAATGGAATGTTTCGAGCTCCTAGGATATGACCACCATCGAATTCATTTGGTTCACGAACATCTATTAATTGTGCTTTACGGTAACCAGCACGGAATTCTTCTTCAGTTAGTGTTTTTAAAATCTTTTTTTGGTAGAAATACATTACTACCGAGTAAGTAATGATTGCTACTAAAGTGATGATTAATAATGCCACGTTTAATCGACTCCCTCTCTTTTCTCCTCTTTATCGACATCTTCTATTATATAAGTTCAAAGTACAAGAATCAAAGGAATTCTGCTCCATTTTTCTTTGATTTAGGAAAAGGATTTGATAGACTAAGTAAGCATATAGAAATAATGATTAAAGAGGGCAGAAAGATGGAACAAGAAATTTGGAGATTTATCGATTCCGGAGATTGTTCTCCTGAATTTAATATGGCATTAGATGAAGCATTATTAGATTGGCATAGTAAGGGTGAGATTCCTCCGACGATTCGTTTTTATGGATGGAACCCTCCAACTCTTTCAATCGGATATTTCCAACAGGTTGAAAAAGAAATTAATTTAGATGCTGTGAAAAAGTATGGCTTAGGATTTGTGCGCCGTCCAACAGGGGGACGAGGTGTGCTGCATGATAAGGAGCTTACATACAGTGTCATTGTCTCGGAAGATCACCCGGAAATGCCAAAGACGGTTACGGAAGCGTACAGAGTGATTTCAGAAGGGATTTTACAAGGCTTTATGCAGTTGGGCTTGGATGCGTATTTTGCCATTCCTAGAACAGAGGAGGAACGTGCAGGGTTGAAAAATCCACGTTCTGCAGTATGTTTTGATGCGCCTTCCTGGTATGAGTTAGTGGTTGAAGGGAGAAAAGTTGCTGGAAGTGCACAAACTCGCCAAAAAGGGGTTATTCTTCAACACGGTTCAATATTACTAGATATTGATGAAGAGAAGTTATTTGATTTGTTTAAATATAAGGATGACCGTGTTAGAGAGCGAATGCAGCGAAATTTTAAAAATAAGGCTGTGGCTATAAACAATTTAAGAGAAACCCCTGTTACCATTGAAGAAGCAAAGAGGGCTTTTAAGGAAGGATTTGAAAAAGGACTAAATATCCAACTTGAACCCCATGAGTTAACGAAGGAAGAAATTGATTATGTTCATCGTATAATGGAAAATCGATATGCGAATGATGAATGGAATTTTCGGAGATAGACGACTTTTTTTAGTCGTCTTTTTTCATTGGAAGATTAATCCTTATTAGATAAGGGTTAAACGATGCATATAAAAAAGCAACTGACAAAATTCATCAAATTTGACGAAAAATCGACCCTTTTCGGTGTTTATCTTTTACTTTCTTTATTTTTTGAACTATTTTCAGTTTGACAAAATTTAATTAGTCTATCTCAAAATCAATATATAGTATCTTTTTTAAAATATTAAATACTATATGTTGATTTCAGGAGTGGAAATATGATAGATTATGATTACCGAAATTAAGTCATCAATCGAGCCTCGAGATAGAAAAATACAACAATGATGCTCGTTAGAATACTTAAATATAGATATATAAGGGAGTTGTGAGAATGTCTGTTGCGTTACCAAAAAAAATGAATATTAATGTTGAAAGACTGAACGAAGATATCCGATTGTTTCCTCAAGTTCATCCAATCACCGAGGATATGAAATTATCACATAAAGGGGTATCTCGTTTAGTCATGCTTGATCGGTATACGTTCAAGGATACTGAGAAGCTAACATTAGCAGAGGGTGATTTTGTTGTTCTTACGATTAAGGAAGATCCAAAATTCCCAGCTCGTGGTCTAGGTTTTATCGTAAGCATTGATTGGGAGCAAAAAACAGCAAGAGTCCTAGTAGATGAAGAATACCGAGGAGTACTTGACCGCCCAGAGGAAATTGAAACTGGTATTGTAAATCGCTCACTAGATGTCATCGAGAAACCACTTGAAGTTTTTTACGAGCAAATTGCCAAGAGAAACGCAACTGGACTAGCATCTGTTGAAAAAACAGAAGAAAAGCGTCAAGAATGGTTTGAAAAGTTCTATGCTGAACTCGTGAATTTAAACTTCATTCCTGCTGGACGAGTTCTATACGGTGCAGGTGCGGACACAGATGTTACTTACTTTAACTGCTATGTAATGCCATTTGTACAAGATTCACGTGAAGGTATATCAGAGCACCGTAAGCAAGTAATGGAAATCATGAGCCGTGGTGGCGGAGTAGGAACGAACGGATCAACACTACGCCCACGCAACACATTGGCTCGTGGAGTAAACGGAAAATCATCTGGTTCTGTATCTTGGCTTGATGATATTGCTAAGTTAACACATCTTGTTGAGCAAGGTGGTTCCCGTTAATATATCGGCGGGAGTAAAACGCCTTAAATTGCTGGAACACCCTAAAGCCTTTTAAGCTACAACGTAACTGGAAACAGTAAGCGTGAATGCTAAAAATTAAAAGGATGAACAATGGGCAATCAGCAGGCAAGCACCATGATGAATGGTGAAGCTTCAGAGACTATAATAGGCGGTGCTTTTGCACATGGTATAGTCCGAACTCATGTGAAAGCATGAGAGTTAGGTAGAAATAACCTAACCCTTCATAATTGTGTGAAGAGTAACAATTTGCGAGGAGCACAGATGATCATGTTGGCGGATTGGCATCCTGATATCATGGAATTCATTATTTCTAAAATGCAAAATCCGAGAATTTTACGATTCTTAATTGAAAATACAAATGAAGATGCAATTAAAAAATATGCACAAGATAAATTAAAATTTACTCCACTAACAGAGCAAGAAAAAGCAATGTACCAAGGAATCTTAAATTATAGACATATTCCTGGTTATGGTGGATTTAGTGAGAAAATCATTAAAGAAGCTGAGCTAAAACTAAACATTGGTGGAAATTACAGTGTTCACAACTCTGAGTTTTTAACAGGTGCAAATATTTCTGTCTGCCTAACAAAAGAATTTATGAAAGCAGTAGAAGAAGATGCATATTATGAGTTGAAATTCCCAGATGTTGAAAGTTATGACCAAGAAGAAATGAAAATTTATAATGAAGAATGGCACAAAGTTGGTGACGTTCGTGAGTGGGAAAAGTTAGGTCACAAGGTTCGTGTGTATCGTAGAGTGAAAGCAAAAGAACTTTGGAACTTAATTAATGTTTGTGCGACTTACTCAGCAGAGCCTGGTATTTTCTTCATCGATAATGCTAATGACATGACAAATGCAAAAGCATATGGTCAACAAGTTGTTGCAACTAACCCTTGTGGAGAGCAACCACTTGCACCATATTCAGTATGTAACCTTGCAGCGGTTAACTTAGCTGAGATGGCTGATAAAGAAACAAAAACAGTGAACTTTGAGAAGTTAAAGAAAACTGTTGAAGTTGGAGTAAGAATGCAGGATAACGTAATTGATGCAACTCCTTACTTCCTAGAAGCAAATAAAAAGCAAGCACTTGGTGAGCGCCGTGTGGGTCTTGGTGTAATGGGATTACACGACTTACTAATCTATTGTGAAACAGAGTACGGCTCTAAGGCTGGTAATAAGCTTGTTGATGAGGTATTTGAAACAATTGCAACAACAGCTTATCGTGCATCGGTTGAGCTAGCAAAAGAAAAGGGAAGCTTCCCATTCTTAGTTGGTGAAACAGACGTAGAAACAAATCGTCTTCGTGAGGCATTCACAAACACTGGATTCATGCAAAAAATGCCAGAAGATGTAAGAAATGATATTAAAGAGTTCGGTATTCGTAATTCACATTTATTAACTGTGGCTCCTACAGGCAGCACAGGAACAATGGTTGGAGTTTCAACAGGTTTAGAACCTTACTTCTCGTTCTCTTATTTCAGAAGTGGACGTTTAGGTAAGTTTATTGAAGTAAAAGCAGATATCGTTCAAGAATATCTTGATCAACACCCTGAGGCTGATCCGAATAACCTACCAAACTGGTTTGTGTCAGCAATGGAATTGGCTCCAGAAGCACATGCAGATGTTCAATGTATCATCCAACGTTGGATTGATAGTTCAATCAGTAAAACTGTAAATGCACCAAAAGGATATACAGTTGAGCAGGTTGAGGCTGTATATGAGCGCCTATACAATGGTGGAGCAAAAGGTGGAACGGTGTATGTTGATGGAAGCCGTGACGCACAGGTGTTAACATTAAAGGCTGAAGAAAACACATTTGAAGAAGAAGTAGAAGTAAATACTTCAGAAAAGAAAAAGAGTCATGTTGTATTAGTAGATACAATCAATGATCTTCGCTCTACAAATGTAACAATTGGTTCAGAGGTTGGTAATACTTGTCCGGTATGTCGTCAAGGAACAGTTGAAGACCTTGGTGGTTGTAATACATGTACGGGCTGCGGTGCACAGCTTAAATGTGGTCTGTAATAAATAAATAATGATAAAAAACCGTTGTTATTTACAATAACGGGGTCAATTGTTAAGTGTAAAATCCGAATTAACATTGCTTTTCGTATAGTAATTCGCACGAGAATTAAAAAGCAATTTGGCAAGTATATCGGCAAAGAGAAATGCTTGGAGACATATGCTCCAAGCTTTTTTTATCCCACGATAAGCATCGGTTTAGCAATTTCCGAATCTAGAAGAATCCCCAGGAAATAAGCTACTAAAACAAGCGGAGAAATTCCTCTTAATGAAGAAATAGCACGAAAAATAGACTAAATAGACGGAAAGATTCCGCCTATTAAATCGAAAAACAAGAAAATTGACCATTTTACTTTGCTTAACCGGAAGGACTCCGCTTATATCCCCCTTACCGAGCTCTATTCTGTAGACTAACCGGAAAACTCCGCTTATTTCACTATCAGAGATGACTTATATAAGGATAAGAAAGTATGTCTGCTTCATTTGCCCGCCTCTGAGACATCAACACCCACACCCTGATAGTTAAATAACATTTTTAGCACACAAATTTTCATGCTGACAAAAACTTATGTCACAGTGTTAAAAGGGGTTCGAAATTCAGGCCGGATTAACCGTTCATTTTATTAAACCCCATATATATCAACAAAAAAGAAGCAGTCTAATTTAGTTGCGAATAGGACTGTCAATTGGTGTGCTAATTTAGTTTTTGTATTCGAAATGCGAACCCGTTATAGTTACAATCAACGGTTTTCCACATTATCCTGGGACAAAAACAGTCCCACATGCGGTGCCTGGCACCAGAAGCGGGACGGAAGTGATCCCACTTGTGGTGCCAGGCACCGTGGATGAGGCACCGTGGATGGTAGGTTTTGGTTTTTGGGGAGTTCTTATTTTTGTTGGAAATGGTTCATACTAACACAGAGTAATCTTGAAATAAGGTGAGGTGGAGGTATGGAGCCGTTTATGCCACAGCTTGTTTATATTGAGCCGCAGGCATTGGAATATGAGTTGGGCAGGGAGTTAAAAGCAAAGTTTGAGAAAATGGGCATTGAGATTCGTGAAACGACTTCACATAACCAGGTTCGTGGGATTCCTGGTGATAACGAGTTGCAGCAATATCGAAATGCAAAATCAACACTTGTTGTCGGGCTTCGTCGGACATTGAAGTTTGATACATCAAAACCATCAGCTGAGTATGCGATTCCGCTCGCAACGGGCTGTATGGGACATTGCCATTATTGTTATTTGCAAACAACACTAGGGAGTAAACCCTATATTCGAACGTATGTAAATCTGGAAGATATCTTCGAACAAGCGAATAAGTACATGAAAGAGCGTGAGCCTGAAATGACACGATTTGAGGCAGCGTGTACGTCTGATATAGTGGGAATTGATCATTTAACTCATTCTCTAAAGAAGACGATTGAATTTATTGGTGAATCAGAGTTTGGCTTGCTTAGATTTGTGACGAAGTATCATCATGTGGACCATTTACTTGATGCGAAGCATAATGGTAGGACGAGATTTAGATTTAGTGTGAACTCAAGATATGTGATTAAGAATTTTGAGCCCGGGACCTCAACGTTTGAGGAACGACTTGAAGCTGCAAGGAAAGTAGCGAATGCAGACTATCCACTTGGTTTTATTGTTGCTCCAATCTATATGCACGAGGAGTGGCAGGAGGGATATTATGAATTGTTTGAGCGGTTATCAGATTCATTAAAAGGAATTAATCTTGATAATTTAACCTTTGAACTCATCCAGCATCGTTTTACAAAGCCAGCAAAGAATGTCATTCAAAAAAGGTACCCAAAAACAAAGCTGGTTATGGATGAGGAGCAAAGAAAATATAAGTGGGGCCGATACGGGATTGGTAAATATGTTTACAAGGACGAAGAAGCAAATGACCTTGAAGGGACCATTAGGAGATACATTAAAGAATTTTTCCCAAGTGCAGAGGTACAGTACTTTACATAACCTCGCCTGTAAGAGGGTAAATAAACCAATAGTAGCTTGTCAGTATAATGATTCTATTGTAAAATTTGATTGGTGCCTTTATTTACCTTATTCATATAATAAAAATAGATAGGTTAGCCAATGGATTTTATAGCGGAGGGGAAATAATGCCAACACCCAGCATGGAAGATTATATTGAACAAATCTATAAATTAATTGAAGATAAAGGATATGCGCGAGTTTCGGATATTGCGGAAGCATTATCGGTTCATCCCTCCTCAGTAACGAAAATGGTTCAAAAGCTTGATAAAGATGGATATCTTATATATGAAAAATATCGTGGGTTAGTATTAACAGCAAGAGGGAAAAAGATTGGAAAACGTCTTGTAGCTCGGCATGAATTACTGGAACAGTTCTTAACAATTATTGGTGTTGATGAAGAACAAATCTACCATGATGTAGAAGGCATTGAACATCATTTGAGTTGGAATGCGATTGATCGGATCGGTGATCTTGTTCAGTATTTTGAAGAGGACCGCAATCGTATCGAAATGTTAAAAAGTATTCAAAAACAAAATGAAGAGGATACACATTAAATGGGACACAAAGAGTGTTCCTTTTTTTGTACTAATTTTTAAGACTCCGTATTAAAAATGTAACAGGTTCTAATTTCTTCATTTAGAGGGAGGTATGGTTGTCCTTTAAATAGATGGGAGAGAAGCGCGATGTATATTGACGGAGTTTTTTCAGGTGGTGGAATAAGAGGATTTGCCCTAATTGGAGCATATCAAGCACTTGAGGAAAAAGGAATACAGTTTGAACAGTTAGCAGGAACAAGTGCTGGATC
>JBEQAC010000099.1:0-11176 GCA_041640535.1 Bacillaceae bacterium | reverse complement strand
TGGTGTTTTCTTCACCTTTTTCACCACCTTTCTAAGGGAGTTACAAACTTTTCCAAAAATTTTCTGAGCGAATACTCATAATTTTGTAAATGGGAACATATTGATATTTAGAGATAAACGTTTGTAAAGGAGGGGACATGATTGAACATCGGGATTATCGGAACAGGAAACATGGGGAGTATTTTAATAGAGGCTTTTATTGAATCAGTAGCAGTTCCACCTTCTAAAATAACAATTACAAATCGAACAATCTCAAAAGCAGAAGCTATTAAGAAACGCTTTCCAAATATTTGTGTAGCCTTTTCATCAGAAGATGTTGTGACATCCTCGGATATTATTTTTATATGTGTCAAACCATTAGAAATTCATCCCTTATTACTTAGCTTAAAGGATCGACTTTCAAGAGATAAATGTATTGTATCGATAACAAGCCCATTATCTGTTGAACAACTCGAATCGATTGTACCTTGTCAGGTTGCGCGTATAATACCTAGCATTACGAACAGAGCGTTAGCAGGTGTCTCTTTGTTTACTTTCGGAGAAAGCTGTAGCCAGCTTAATCGCGATTACCTTGAAACCATTTTTGATCAAATTTCCACACCGGTTCATATAGATAATGATATTACTCGGGTTGCGTCTGATATCGTTAGCTGTGGTCCAGCCTTTTTCAGTTATTTATTAAGGCGGTTTATTCAAGCAGCTGTAAGCGAAACAAAAATCACCGAAGAGCAAGCTGTTACTTTAGCAAGCGAAATGATTGTAGGAATGGGTAAACTACTTGAGAAGGAAATTTTCACATTAAAAACATTGCAGGAAAAAGTATGTGTAAAAGGCGGAGTCACTGGTGAAGGAATAAAGGTATTAGAGGCAGAGCTAGGAGAGGTGTTTGAACACTTATATAAAAGTACTCATGATAAATATTACGAAGATATCGAGCTTGTTGGAGAGCAATTTCAACAAAAGCTTAAGTAATTATTCACCGTAGCTTGTAAATCTCCTTCTTCATAATTGTTAACTTTTTTTGAACAGAATAAAAAAGGGAGTGTAACTTTAATAACGGGTTCCGTTAACTATCGCAAACATTAATAATGTAATACAAAATGACCTTCAAATTATATGGTAATTTGGAGGTCTATTTTTGTTGAAATAAAGGGATTTTGATAATTATTTTTGGGGATTTGTAGTGCAATTTGTATATTAAAATGTGGGGGTACAATAGCCAGTGCACCGCAGCAAAATACACTTCATTTTTACTTGCAAATTGATATACAGAAAAAAATTTAAGTATACTGTTATAACTGAGAGCTGATCTCCCTGTGGATGAAAAATAAACGGAAAATTCCGGCTAAATTGGGAAATACCCATATTTCCTTAAAAATAAGGGGAGTTTTTCCGATTATATTATCCAAATCTTTGGATTTTGTCTTATTTAGAGCAGTTAATCGGAATATCTCCGCTTATATCCGCTTCTTTAGCTTCTTCTATATACATTAGCAGGAAATTCTCCGCCTATTAATTCTCATTCCTACATGAAATTATACGGAGAAAGAGGAAATGGTTTGCAAACTTCGTAATTCCCAAACCGAAGTATTAGCAATTAAAAGCAAAATAGCAAGGGTATAACCCTTGCCATTTCTAATGTTTATTTAATCTCTCTAGCCTTACAAATTGTCCTACACTTTATAGTGCAAAAAAGATTACATTTTGGTTTGCATTATCCTGTGCAAATTGGCGTTTTGCGATAGCAAACGGAACCCGTTGTAACTTTAACTCCCTTTTTTCGCTGTGAAAAAGATTCGTTCTGAATCTTCCTTTACTTCTTCTATTTTAAAATCTGCGTTTATTTCAACCAAATGAAAACCTGTTTCCTTAAGGCATTTTTCATAAAAATCGATTGGAAATGTACGTTGATAATGTACTTCATTAAATCGTTCATACATAGAAGTGTCTTCATTTTTAACAAAGAAAGATAACTCGTGTTCAACGCTATACAGTTCGTCACCAGGAAAACAATTCCAGATATAGCTAATATCTTCGTCACTAACAGCAAAAGTTTGATTTCCAAAAATTTCAGAGATTTTATAAACAGAATGGACATCAAATAAAAATAAACCATCTTCCTTTAGAAACTTATACACGTGTTTGAAGGTTTTTATTATATCTTCCTCTGCTTGAAGATAATTAAGCGAATCACAAAAAATGATAATTACATCAAACAAAGGCAACCCTTCAAGGTTTGTCATATCTTGATGATAAAAGGGAATGTGCATTCCTTTTTCCTGTGCCTTTGCATTTGCAACCGCGAGCATATCCTCTGACAAGTCAATTCCTATTACCTCATAACCTGCCTGAGCCAATCTTACAGTTAACTCTCCAGTTCCACAGGCCAAATCTAATATACTTGTCTTAACATTTCTATTTTGCTGCTTTAGTTTCACGTCTACAAATGTAAGCCAATCATCATAGGGGACGTCTTCCATTAAGCGGTCGTACAGATAGGCGAAATCGCCATAGCTCATAAATTAAGCTCACTCAATATATCTTCATTTGGCGCATCTCCCCATAGACGCTCTAAATTATAATAGGTTCGCTCGTCTCGATGGAAAACATGGGCTACTACATCCCCCATATCGATTAATACCCATCTAGCTTCATCAAAGCCTTCTAAACGTTTTACTGAAACATTTTGTTCTTCGGCCTTATCCTTAATTTCACGTGCAATTGCTTGAACTTGTTTTTCTGAATTCCCATGACATATTAAGAAATAGTCAGCTACAAGAGACAACCCCTTCATATTCAATGCAACAATATCTTCAGCTCTTTTATCATCAGCAGCTTTTACTGCAAGGTTTAAAATTGTTTTTTCATTCATTCAATAGTTTCCTCCTTGTTTTCTGTTACTAACGAATTATAAGTGTGAAGCGTGAGAGGAAAGACTGGTTGATTTTTCTTTAATAAAAAAGAAATACTGTTACGGATTGATTGAATCAATGCAAGATTTAAATCAACTTTCGCTTGCTCACGAACTTCATCCACACCTGGAAAATGACGACCTGGCTCAATATAATCAGCAAGGTAAATAATTCGTTCTAATTTCGTCATCTTTGGTCGTCCAGAGGTATGATATTTTATTGCATCAAGTACATCGATGTCTGTTATTCCTACTTCCTTTTCCACCAAATAAGCTCCTACTGGCGCATGCCATAATTCACTATTATAGCTTAATAATTCAGCCGGCATTCGTTGATCAATAATGATCTGTTTCATTTCTTCTTTTGGTCGGAATTTTGCATAATCATGAAAGATTGCAGCGATCTCCGCTTTTCGACTGTCACAGTTATATTTTTTCGCTAGTTCTACCGCAGTATTCATAACCCCTATGGTATGTTGATATCGATGGTCTGTTAATTGTTGTTTAACAATCGCCAACGCTTCATCCTTATTCATATATATGATTCTCCTCAATATATTGCCTAACACGATCTGGAAGTAAATATTTCGTACTCTCCTTATTTGCCAATCGTTCTCTTACCAAAGATGAAGATACATCAAATTGTGGAACTTCTACTTCAATGATTGGATATGGACTTTTCAGTGAAAAACCTGGTCTCTTTACCCCAACAAACGAGATAAGATCGATAAGGTTATCAATATTATGCCAATTAGGTAAATACTCAACCATATCTCCGCCAATAATAAAGTAAAAGGTATAATCTTGATACTTCTCTTTTAAAAGCTTTATCGTTTCATATGTATAGGAAGGTCCTTCTCTCTTAAGTTCAATTGTTTGTAAGAAAAAAGAAGGATGGTCTTCTATTGCTAATGTAATCATTTCTGTACGGTCGTGACTACTTGTAGAACCATTTTCTTTATGAGGGGGAATATTATTAGGCATAAACCATATTTCATCTAATTTTAATGTAATCAATACTTCATTTGCGATCAATAAATGTCCATTATGGGGTGGGTCAAATGTTCCACCAATGATCCCTATCTTTTTCATAAAAAAATCCCCCTAACATAAAACAATCTTTACTATTTATGGAAGCTGTAACTGCTTATTTTCTCTTGATTCCTTATATAGTACAATGGTATTCCCAATAACTTGTACAAGCTCTGCTCTAGCACCTTTTGATAATTGTGAAGCTACAGTATCTCGATCATCCTCACAATTTTGTAATACACTTACCTTTATTAACTCACGTGCCTCTAACACATCATCTATTTGCTTTACCATATTGTCATTCACTCCACCCTTTCCAACTTGAAAAATAGGGTCTAAATGATGTGCTTTGCTTCGTAAAAAACGTTTTTGTTTTCCTGTTAACATATTGTTCCTCCTAATTTTTTCATAACAATGGCTTCCATTCTCGTTGTATCTGGGAAAATACCTGTCCATTTTTCAAACGCGAGTGCTCCTTGATAAACGAACATCCCAACTCCATTATCAATGGTTGCTCTTTTTTGTTCCGCTTCCCTTAATAGCTTGGTCTTTAGTGGATTATAAATGATATCACTTACGACCGCATTGGGAGATAAATAAGTGAGATTAATTGGGATTGCATCTATTTCAGGGTGCATCCCAATGGATGTCGTATTTACGATGATATCATAATTAGCAAGATCTTTCTCAGCTTGTTCAATGGACAAACTGTTTGAAACGGCAGAAAACTTACAGGTTGAGATAAGTTCTTCCGCCTTTTCATGTGTCCGATTTGTAATATCTATGTTTTTTACGCCTTCAGCAGCTAGTGTGATATAAATTCCTCGTGCTGCTCCCCCTGCACCAATAATTAGTACACGACTGTTTTCTAAATGATCTACTTTTTTTCGTAATGAAGTAACAAACCCTAAGCCATCTGTATTATATCCTACTAGTTTGCCATCCTCGTTCACAACCGTATTCACCGCACCAATATTTGCAGCAATCTCACATACCTCATCCAATAAATCGATGATTTCTATTTTATGAGGAATTGTAACATTAAATCCGGAAATTCCAATCGCTCTGAATCCTTTGATCGCATCAGCCAAATTTTCCGGTTTTACATGAAATGCATGGTATCTCGCATTCATTTGATAAAAGCTGAATAAATCATTGTGCATTTCTGGAGACATAGAGTGTGCAATCGGACTTCCAATCACTCCGTATACTTTTTCCATCATCCTCACCCACTAACCTATTTCTATTTTCTCTATATAAGCGAACGTCTAATGATGACACCCACACCTTTTGGTACGTGCGCAACAACTTTTGTATTTGGTTCATTAATCGTAACCCAACCTAACCCAGAAAATACGATATCGGTTTTACCTTCTTTAATTGTAAATTCATGTGGGACAAGCGGAGGAAATTCCTCTGCATTCTTTCCACTTGGCGGTTGTAATACATCCCCTTTTTGATTCTTATATAGCTCGTCTGCATTTTCCAGTTTTGTACGGTGGATATTGAGTTCATTTGATAAATAGCAAACAAACGATTGTCTAACCCCACTTACAAAGTCAAATCTAGCTAAACCACCAAAATACAGAGTTTGTCTTTCATTTAATTGAAACACCTTTGTTTTGATTTCTTTTTTTGGTGTAATAATTTTTAAATCTTGTTTGTCAACAAAGTGAGCCATTTGGTGGTGATTTATGATCCCAGGTGTATCAAATAATGATGTATGATCATCAAGTGGTATATCAATCATATCAAGAGTAGTTCCTGGGAAATGTGAAGTTGTAATCACATCTTTTTCGCCACTAAAATCCTTAATAAGACGATTGATAAAGGTAGATTTACCTACATTCGTACATCCCACAACATACACATCTTGACCATTTCGATATTGTTCAATGCCACTTGCGACTTCTTCAATTCCAATTCCTTTATGGGCACTAATTAAAAAGATATCGACTGGATTTAATCCTAATTCTTTTGAAGTCTGCTTCATCCAATTGATTAGTTTTTTGTGTTTCACTGACTTTGGCAACAAATCCACTTTATTTCCAACAAGTAGGATGTTTTTATTCCCAACAAATCGGTGTAAACCAGGCAGCCAGCTACCATTAAAGTCAAATATATCGACGATTTTTACAATTAATCCTTCTGTTTGTCCTATTCCATTAAGGATTTTTAAGAAATCATCATCTGTTAATGAAACATCCTGTACTTCATTATAATGCTTTAGGCGAAAGCATCTTTGACAGATGACTGATTCTTTTTCTAATGATGACGGGGGTGCATAGCCGATTCCCTTTTTATCATCGGTTTGAATCGTAACTCCACACCCTATACAAGAAACTTGACTTACTTCCACGTATTTATTCCTCCCAATAAATCATACCTTTTCTTTTCATCCATGTTAATAACTGACGCTCAATTCTACGGTTAATACGGGTAAAGAAGCCATCTGTTTGTGCTACAGGGACGACTAGAATTGTATGCAACCCGATTCTGTTTCCACCTAATACATCAGTTAAAAGCTGATCACCTATTACTACAACATCCTCTTTACGTAAATTCATGTCTTTTATCGCTCGTCGAAACGCTCGTCCTAAAGGCTTTCTCGCTTCAAAGATAAATGGGATTTGTAAGGGATCAGAGAATTCCTTCACTCTTTGTTCCATATTATTTGACACAATTGTAATCTCAATCCCATGTTCCTTCATTTCTTTAAACCATTGGATCAACTTTGGAGTCGCATTTGGACGATCCCATTCAACAAGGGTATTATCTAAATCTGTGATAACTCCTTTTATTCCTCGATCCACTAAGCTCTTAGGAGTAATTTCAAATATACTTTTCACATGTTCATTTGGTAAGAAAGTTTTTAACACTCTATGTACACCTCGTGTTTTCATTTTTAGTGTCAGAATATGTATATCATATTCAAATTTAGGTGGTATTTCAAAATATAACTGACAATTTTCGTCACAATTCTTTATATACCAATAAAAAATAAAAAAGTTTTCGACAAAAGTCAGTCTATTTCAACACTTGTGGATAAGTTTATACACATTTTACCTATTGATTCATCAAGATTTCCAATTTTTATAAACAAGCTACCCACAAGTTATCCACCGAATTCTGTGGATAAGAGAACGGTTGTTCTCGAAATATATTCATGTTAGAGTAATAATACCAACATGAGAGAACTTATTATTATATGTTCTTCGTAAAATAATAGAACAAAAACACCTTATTTTTTCAGGAGGTGAATTGCCCTCAAGTGGCATTCCATTATGAGAAAGTTGTCTGATGATTTATTAATTGAATCGTATTTTAAAGCAACTGAGTTAAAGCTAAGCCCAGAGTTTATTTTCTTAATAGAGAAAGAAATCCAACGAAGATCGTTAGCACATAGAATTAAAGCTACTTCCTGAATAGTAATTGAGCCCTTTTTGCCTCTAAGGGCTCTTTTTTTCTATCTATTTTAGATAGCCTAGGACTTGTCCGACATGAATATCATGTGGTGTTTGGATTGTCTCAGAAGCAGTAAATGAACCTTTTTCAAAGAGTAAAATGACTGTTGATCCAAAGGTGAAGTAAGCCATCTCTTCTCCCTTTTGAAGAACTTCATGTTGGTGTGTTAATTCAATACTATTCACAAACATAGCTCCTACTTTCACCATGGCTGTATGTTTTCCATCCGTTTCAATTTCAGTAATTCTTCGATAATTTTTTGAAAGTGTATCCTTTCCGTATTTTAAACCTAATTTATTGACCGGATATGATTTCTTCCCTAAAGTCCATTGTTTTGTAATTGTTCCAGAAACAGGGCTATGTATTCGATGATAATGGCTAGGACTTAAATATAAGATTAAGAATGTTCCACCAATGTATTTCTTTAATACTTCTTCGTCCCCCAGCATCTCTCGAATCGAATAATTCTTTCCTTTTACAATAATCTCTTTTGAAGGTAAAACCTCTCCAATTTCCTCTATTACAGCATCAACTGGACTAACAACACTGTTATTTTCCTGATTGATTGGTCTTACTTCTTCCTTTAGCCTTCGGACAAACAATTCATGTAAAGTCTGAAAGTTTCGAATATCATCACGTACTTCTTCCTGCTTAATGTTATAAACGTTTAAATAGGTTGGAATCACAATCCGACTGATTTTAGATTGAGAAAACTTCCTTAATATATATGAAGAAATTCGATGATTGGTTAATTCAATTAATAGCTGATAAAACCATTTTACCAAGATTTTTCCTCCTATAACATACTTTGGTAACAATAGAAAACTTCATGAGTGCTATTATAACACTTATAAGAATTGAAGTACTATTATTATGTGATGTTTCCTTATTTTTATGGATTTTTTTCATTTTTAAACAAAGCTCTTTTTAAAGTTTGTTGTTATTTAACTAAGGTATGTTGATTTGCACTCCAGGTGTGTGCTTTCCGCGGGGCAGGTGATGAGCCTCCTCGTGCCTGCGGGGTCTCATCCTTCCTGCAAATCCCGCAGGAGTCACACACCTTCCGTTCCAATCAAGTGAGCCCCATCTAATTAAAAAAGCCTAAACAATTTACGGGGGATTGGCTTAAGCCAATCCCCCGTAAATAACTGTTATTCATTTGTTAACTTCAAGAATTCTTCTACATCCTTGACAGACAGTTTAACTGCTTTTTCCCAGAAATCTCTCTTTGTTAAATCTACACCCAAGTGTTTTTGCGCTAATTCTTCGACTGTCATACTTGCCGTATCTTTTAATAAGGCAATATATTTTTCTTCATAATCAGTTCCTTCTTCAAGAGCTTGAGCATAAATCCCAAGAGAAAATAAATAGCCAAATGTATATGGGAAATTATAAAAAGGAACCTGTGTTAAATAAAAATGCATTTTCGATGCCCAAAATTGTGGATGGTATTCTGAAAGTGCGTCACAATACGCTTCTTTTTGTGCCTTTTCCATTAACTCATTTAATCGTTCAGCACTGACCATGCCATTTTGACGCTCTTCATAGAAAGAGGTTTCAAAAATAAAGCGAGCGTGGATATTCATATAAAAAGCTACACTACGCTGAATTTTATCTTCAAGTAATGCAAGGCGCTCATCCTCTGTTTTTGCATGCTTTACGGAAGCATCCGAAACAATCATTTCTGCAAAGGTTGAAGCTGTTTCAGCCACATTCATTGCATAGTTGCGATTCAGTGAATGTACACCCTTCATTGCATATTGATGGAACGCATGGCCTAATTCATGAGCTAATGTTGACACATTAGATGGTGTCCCAGAATAGGTCATGAAAATTCTTGATTGATTACTTTCAGGGAAACTTGTACAAAAACCACCAGGTCTTTTTCCTGAACGATCCTCTGCTTCAATCCAACGTTCTTCAAATGCTTTTCTTGTAAATTCGGTTAATTCTTTTCCAAATTTACCAAATTGATCAAGAATAAATTCGCAGCCTTCCTGATAAGAAACTTTGCTTTCTGCTTTTCCAATTGGTGCATCTAAATCAAACCAGCTAAGTTTTTCAACACCTAAAAGCTTTGCTTTACGGGTTAAATACTCCACAAAAGGAGCTTTATTTTCAGTAATAACCGTCCACATGGTGTCCAGTGTTTCTTTTGACATCCGATTAATATCTAAAGGTTCTTTATGGATATCTTTCCATCCACGCTGATTATAGACATTTATCCGGAAACCACCTAGATGATTGAGAGCTGAACTGATATAATCCACTTGTTCTTCCCAAGCTATAGTCCATTTTTCAAACATCTCTTTTCGAACAGTTCGATCGGAACTTGAAAATTTATTAAAAGCCTGACCAGCTGATAGTTCCTTTATTTCACCGTTTTCTTCAAATGGGATTTTTATATTCCCAACTACAGTATTGTATAACTGTCCCCATGCATGATAGCCATCGATGGCAAGTGAATTAATTAATGTTTCTTGTTCAGGTGATAATTTATCATTTGCACGGGTACGTCTTTCTTCAAGTATAAAAGAAAGCTCCGCAAAAGGCTCTTCCGATAATAAGCCCTCCCACACATGTTGTTCAATCATCACTAATTTTTGATCTAATCCAGTTAAAATCGTTTGTAGTGAAGCACTTAGCTGCATGATCGTACTATATAATAGTGTAGCTTTTTTATCTGTCATATCTTGTGCTTGTAAACAACTTACAAATGCCCCTGCTTGACGAATTTTTTTGGCTACAGCTTGAAACGATTCAATCATCTCACTTAATCCTTCTTTTTCAGAAGCAGATTGTGGGACAGCCAGTTCATTCACCTTATTTTTAAAGCTTTCTAACTCTTCCTTAATTGCTTCTAAGTATGTATGAAATTCTGGTGAGTTGCTTCCGCCTTCAAAAAAGACATCAAGATCCCATGTTTGTTCATATGTTTTCGTTGACATGGATTATTCCCCTCATTTCTTTTAAATATAATATTTAGTTTTACTAAATATCTCTCTTTTTATTATAATGCCATTATTTAAAAATTTCTATTATCTTTATGTATGGTGCCAGACACCTTCCGATAAGGTGTCTGACATGACTTAAATTACTTGCCATAATAATTGTAATAATAGTATCCCCCACCTAGAACCAATAACAAGATGAGAAGAACAATCACTAAGGCAAAACCTCCTCGACGAGGCGGATAGGCATATCCATAAGGTGCATACCCCGGATATCCATAGCCTCCATATGGATAATATCCATAACCGTATGCCATATTCATTCCTCCTACTTAATAGTAATATCCTATAATATTAGCCTATTCGTTTTTTCAAATTTAGGAAGGGCATTCGTGGAATTATGACTAGATTATTTTATGAATTAAGCCTGTCATTTTTCCATGGACAGACACAAACAAGCCGCTTCGGACATATGTATTAGTAATGGGCATGAGCCTATTGGCGAAGATCATGATGATTTATGCATCTCACAATCATCATCAAACTTCTAAGGTGCTCAAGATATACTTTGTGTGAGGTGATGAAATGACAGGAATCTTAGCAGCATTAGGATACTTTGTAAAAGAATTATTATTTTTAGTTTCATATGTAAAAAATAATGCCTTTCCACAACCCTTGTCTTCTTCTGAGGAAAAAAAATACTTAAATTTAATGGCTAATGGTGATGAGCATGCTCGGAACATTCTAATTGAACATAATCTACGGTTGGTTGCTCATATTGTAAAAAAATTTGATAATACCGGAGAAGACTCAGAAG
>JBEQAC010000098.1:0-11223 GCA_041640535.1 Bacillaceae bacterium | reverse complement strand
CGATTCATGTTACATCTGCAGACTGGAAGTGGATTTTTAGCTATCCAGAACAGGATATTGAAACAGTGAACTATTTAAATATTCCTGTAGGTACACCTGTTCAATTTAAGATGACATCAGTTGGTACGATGCAATCGTTCTGGGTTCCAGCACTAGGTGGACAAAAGTATACGATGGCAAACATGGAAACTGAATTATTTCTTTTAGCAGATAATCCTGGATCTTATCTAGGAAGAAATACAAGCTTTAACGGTCAAGGCTATGCACACATGGAATTTGAAGTGTTAGCACAAACCGAAGAGGATTTTGAAAAGTGGGTAAGTGAGGTAAAGGGAACTGCACCTGAGCTTACAGAAGAGAAGTACAGCGAAATTATTGAACCTGGCCTTGTTGGTCGTATGACGTTTAATGGTACACATTTAGCTTGGATTAATCACGCAGAGTCAGAACATCACAATCATGGTGGACATCATCATGGTGATGAGGACCAAGAAGACCATGATGATCATGAAGATCATGGATCACATGGAAAGGGAGGGCATTAAGTATGGTACTAGGAGCAGGTACAGGACATCAGTTTTTTGTTACCGGTGATCCTCTAATACTAGCTTCGCAAATTGCGATCGCTCTAACAGTTCTTGGTATTGTTGGAGGTTTAACCTATTTTAAAAAATGGCAATGGTTGTGGACCGAATGGTTAACAACTGTTGATCATAAACGAATCGGAATTATGTATATTCTTGCTGGTGTGTTAATGTTCTTCCGCGGTGGGGTTGATGGAGTCATGATGCGACTTCAAACCTCAAGACCGAATATGGAATTCTTAAATGCACAGCATTATAACGAAGTATTTACGACACACGGTGTTATCATGATTTTATTTGCGGCCATGCCGTTATTAATCGGGATTATGAACGTGATTGTTCCACTTCAGCTCGGTGCCCGAGATGTCGCATTCCCGTGGTTAAATGCACTAAGCTTCTGGTTATTCTTCAGTGGTGCAATGCTATTTAACATTTCATTCGTCATTGGTGGATCTCCTGATGCAGGGTGGACATCGTACTTCCCACTCGCTGGTAAGGAATTTACACCGGCGATTGGAAATAACTATTATGCGATTGCCCTACAGATTGCCGGTATCGGTACATTGATGACAGGGATTAACTTCATCGTGACTGTGTTAAAAATGAGAGCTCCAGGCATGACATTGATGAAAATGCCAATGTTTACGTGGACATCATTTATCACGTCTATCATAATTGTTGCAGCTTTCCCTATTTTTACAGTGGCATTAGCGATGATGACGTTGGATCGATTATTTGGTACCCACTTCTTCACAGTTGCTAATGGTGGAGAACCAATGCTTTGGTTAAACCTTTTCTGGTTATGGGGTCACCCTGAGGTGTATATCGTTATTTTACCAGCGTTCGGTATGTTCTCAGAGGTTATTGCTGCTCATTCTCGTAAAAATTTATATGGTTATACAACGATGGTATGGTCAATCATTACAATTGCCTTCCTATCAATGATTGTATGGGTTCACCATTTTTATACAATGGGTTCAGGGCCAGCGGTTAACTCGTTCTTCTCGATTACAACGATGTTAATTGCCGTTCCAACCGGGGTGAAAATCTTTAACTGGTTGTTTACGATGAGAAAAGGTCGTATTAAGTTTACAACTGCGATGCTTTGGTCATTAGCATTTATTCCATGCTTCACGATTGGTGGGGTAACAGGGGTTATGCTTGCGATGGCTGCGGCTGACTATCAGTACCATAACACCATGTTCCTTGTGGCACATTTCCACTATGTTTTAATCCCTGGTGTAGTATTTGCTATCTTTGCAGCTCTATACTTCTGGTGGCCAAAAATGTTTGGATTTACGCTTAACGAGAGAATTGGTAAATGGCACTTCTGGTTATTTGTGATTGGATTTAATATGACATTTATGCCAATGTTCTTTGTTGGTTTAGACGGAATGTCTCGTCGTATGTACACATATTCTGATAGCCTAGGATGGGGCGGACCATTAATGTTCTCATTCATCGGTTCACTTGTTCTTGCAGCAGGATTTGTGGCATTATGCTATAACATTTACTGGAGTTTCCGAAATGCTCCTCGTGGAGTCAGTCATGATCCATGGGATGCTCGTACACTTGATTGGGCGACAGCATCACCTGTTCAACCATATAACTTTGCAGTAATTCCAGAGGTGAAATCTGCGGATGCATTCTGGGATATGAAGAAGGAAGGTACACATTCAATTAAGGCGGAAGAGATTGAGAAAATCCATCTTCCAAGTAACTCGGGGGTTCCGTTCTTACTATGTGTGGCGTTCGGTATTGTAGGATTCTTCCTTGTTTTTGAATGGTTTATTTTAGCGGCGATTGCCACGCTATTAATTATCGCTGGACTGATTGCTCGTTCATTTGACTATGATGAAGGCTACTATGTGAGTGTTGAAGAAATCACTAAAACCGAGAAAAAATGGAGAGGTGATTTATAATGGCTGGAAAGGTCGATACATCTTTACCGCTTGAATATCAAAAGCACCAAGACCAAATGAATATCCTAGGCTTCTGGGTATTCCTTGGTGCTGAAATCGTCTTATTTGCGACGCTTTTTGCCAGCTATTTTGTCTTAGTAGATCGTACAGCTGGTGGTCCATCTGGAGCCGAGCTGTTTCATTTAAAAGAAGTCATGATCAATACGTTCTTGCTTTTAACAAGTAGCTTTACGGCAGGAATGATGATTCGTGAAATGCGTAATCACAATCTAAAGGGAGTTTTGATGTGGTTTATCCCAACATTACTTCTTGGACTAGGGTTCCTTACCGTTGAGATTTATGAGTTTACGTTATTTGTAAGTGAAGGTGCTACCATCCAAACAAGTGCTTTTACAGCAGCATTGTTTACATTGTTGGGTACGCATGGAGCGCACGTATCTTTAGGGATTGGGTGGGGAGTTCTGATTATCATCCAGTTGCTAAAAAGAGGTTTAACTCCGACAACAGCTCGTAAAACATTCATTTTCAGTCTTTATTGGCATTTCCTAGACGTAGTGTGGATTTTCATCTTTACTTTCGTCTACCTGAAAGGAATGATAATGTAATATGAAAAAGCATGAAACTGGTTTTCCGTATCGTCATGTTGGAGGCTTTCTATTATCAATCATCATGACATTGGGTGCGGTCATCGTCGCATTTAAAACGAATTTATCATTTAATATGATTATGCTCATTATTGGTACACTTGCTTTCCTTCAGGCTGGACTTCAATTAACGATGTTTATGCATGTCAATGAAGGCAATTCTGGAAAATATAATATCATCAATATGGCATATAGTGTCTTCTTAGCAGCTGTCATTGTTGTGGGAAGTATTTGGGTTCTAACTTCAGGCCATGCAGCGCCTATAAAATAAAAAAGACCTTATTGAATGAAGGTCTTCTGAGATACCTCGGTTATTGAGTTTACTCATAATCGGGGTATTTTTATTGGAAAAACTTATATATACTTTGCACGTTAGTCTAATGCTTAAACAGTTGGCTCGCTTTTGTTTCCTTCAGCTAACTCTTCAATTAAGCATAGAAACAGTCCGAATCCAAAGAAAACCATCGATGCTAAAATAACTCCGCCACCTAAAAGTGAAACAAATGTCGTGAATGTGGTGAAGCCGCTTACAAAGAAGCCGACAAACATAAGAATAACACCTAATGATATGCCTAATGTAGCCACACGTCTAACCGTTTTCATTTTTTTTGCGTTTTCTCCCATTTCGATCAACTCCTTATACTGAATATTCTATACAAGTTCACAAAATTGTCAATAATTTTTACTATTTTATTCACAATTATATCTTTTTGTGTACAAATTTATGCTATCTAAGTAGAAAAATGGACGAAGGGAGAGGCGATTTGTGAACGGATTGATTCCAGTAAATAGGGAGTGGAGCTCCAATAATGGAAACAGATGTGAATCTGATTCCCAAAATAGTGTGGAGAGCAGGAAAAGTGGAAACAGAGGTGGATCTGATTCCCGAAATAGTGTGGAGAGCAGAAGAAGTGGAAACAGATGTGAATCTGATTCCCAAAATAGTGTGGAGAGCAGGAAAAGTGGAAACAGATGTGGATCTGATTCCCGAAATAGTGTGGAGAGCAGGAAAAGTGGAAACAGATGCCGATCTGATTCCCGAAAACAGAGAGAAGAGCAGAATAGTGGAATCAGAATACAACCTGATTCCAATATTTAGATAGAGGATAACAAAATAAGAAAACAAATCCAGTCAATCAGGCGCCGCAGTGGGACGTAAAACGTCCTACTGCCGGTGCCTGGCACCAGAAGAGGGACATAGATTGTCCCGCATGCAAAAAAATCCCCAATGCTCTGTATGAGCTTGGGGATTTGAAAATCATCAACCTGTATTACGTAATCCAGCCGCAATTCCGCTAATGGTGAGTAATACTTCTGTCATTAATTCATCATTCGGTTGTTCTTGCTCACGTAGTTCACGAATGAGTTCCACTTGTAGATAGTTAAGTGGATCTACGTATGGGTTACGACGGCGTACAGATTCTTGAATGTTTGGATTTTTATCAAGTAATTCTTGATCTTTACTGATTTTTAGAAGAATCGCTTTCGTACGATCATATTCTTCAACGATATCACCAAAGATTCGGTCCACGATCGTTTGGTCTGAAACTAGTTCTGTGTATTTTTTCGCTGACATGATATCAGCTTTCATCAGAGCCATTTGTAAGTTATCAATGGTTGAGCGGAAGAATGGCCATTTTTCATACATATACTGCAATAACGCCATATTTTCTTCGCTTTTTTCTGCAAAGCTCGCTAATCCTGTTCCAGCGGCATACCATGCAGGGAATAACTGACGGCTTTGAGTCCATGCAAATACCCAAGGGATTGCACGTAAATCTTCAAAGCGTTCACTATTTTTACGCGCCATTGGACGAGAGCCGATGTTTAATGCGCCTAACTCCAATAAAGGAGTTGCTTGCTTAAAATAAGTTAAGAAATCTTTATCCTTGAACACAAGGGATTGGTATTTTTCAAGAGCAACATCTGATATTTCATCCATTGCTTTTTCCCATTTCTGTTCACGAACATACTTCTCATCGGAATCAGTAAACACATTGGCAGCCGATTTTAATAATGTAGCGGCTGCTTGTTCAAGGCTTCGATGAGCGATATCTTCTACTAAATAACGAGAAGATAGAACTTCACCTTGTTCCGTAATCTTCACACCGTCTCCAAGTGTTTCTTTTGGTTGAGATAGGATACTTCTGTTAAGTGGACCGCCACCTCTTCCTAAAGAACCACCACGGCCATGGAAGAACTTCAAACGGATATTATATTTTTTCGCCATTTCATGAATTTCTTTTTGTGCTTTAAATAACATCCAGTTTGCTGTTAGTGTACCGCCGTCTTTACTACCATCAGAGTAGCCTAGCATGATTTCCTGTTGATCACCAAGGATTTCAACATGACGACGATAGAAGTCCATGTTAAATAATGTTTCCATAATGTTTGGACCTGCTAGTAAATCATCAACTGTTTCAAGTAAAGGAGCTACATTTAAATAGCTTTCAACTCTACCATCTGCATGTAAACGATAGATGCCAAATTCTTTTGCAAGCACAAGGACTTCTAACAAATCACTTGCAGATTGAGTCATACTAATTAAATATACTTCAATTGAACGAGTGCCAAATTCTTTATGTGCATCTTTAATCATCTTGAACACTTTTAAGATTTCTTGTGTTTCTTTTGTATAATCTTCGTCCACTAATAGAACAGGACGAGGATCCGTAAGTACTTTTTGAAGAACCTTTATTTTTTCCTCTTCTGCAAGGTTCGCATAATCAGGTGTGATATTTACCTTTTTGAAAATTTCAGCAACCGCTGCTTGATGTTCTCCACTATGATTTCGGATATCAAGAGTGGCTAAATGAAATCCAAACAACTGAACCTGGCGAATTAATTTATTTAAGTCCTTTAGTTCACGCTCGGTAGGCTGATGTTTTTTCGCGCTCTTTTTAATTAAAGCTAAATCCTGTAAAAGCTCTTCTGAATTTTTGTATCCATACTCCGCTTTTCCAGTTTGTCGTAATCTCTCAATAATAACTGCAAACATACGACGGTAAGGCTCATTGTCAACAATCCAAGCTTTGTCCGCTGGAATAAGTTTTTCGCCATCTTCAATCGCTTGTAACAATGCATCTGTAATAGGTACACGAGTAATTGAATAACTATAACGTTTCATTAACTCGACGAGCGCTTGCTCATATTTTGATAAAACAAGTGTACGCTGTGCATTCAAGGTTTGCCATGTAACCTCTGGCGTTACATTTGGATTTCCGTCACGGTCTCCACCAATCCAAGATCCAAAACGTAGAAAATTTGGAACCTCCCAAGCATGTGTTGGGAACTTTTCCTGTAATGAATCCTCTAGTTCTTGATGAATATCAGGTAAGACATCAAATAATGTTTCATCAAAATAGTAGAGACCATTCATTACTTCATCCATAACCGTTGGTTTACGATAACGGATTTCATCAGTTTGCCATAGAACTGTTACTTCATTCACTAACTGCTCATCTAAAACTTTTCGTTCTTTTTTCGTCAGCATCGTATTATCTGATTGCTTTAAAATGGAAGCAATCCTTTTTTGGATTCCTAGGACTGTTCTCTTAGTAGACTCTGTTGGATGAGCTGTAATCACAAGCTCAAGTGAAAGTTTATTTAAAACATCCTGGATTGACTGCTCTGAAACTTCATTCTCTTTTAATGCGAGGACAGCGCCTTCCAGTGAATATGGCTGTACAATATTGTCAGCTTCAAGCTGATACTCTCGTCTTCTACGAATTCGATGGTTTTGTTCTGCGATATTTACTAAATGGAAATACACAGAAAAAGCACGAATTACGTTTTGACGTAAAGGTGGTTGGAGTGCACTGATTTCCTCTTTTAATGCCCGATATGTTTCTGGGTTAAATTCTGTTCTAAGATCCTTTGTCAACATGCGGATTCGCTCTACTATATCCACGAGTTCTATCCCGCCATGGTACATAAGAACTTCACCGAGAATATTTCCGAGATGTTTTACATCCCGACGTAATGGTGCACTGCTATCTTGGATTTTCACTTCTGCTGTCATCATGATCACCTTCTTTTAAATTTGATTTAAATTCACTACACTGTTTCCAGTATTTTAAAATTTCAAAAATTTCTGTTTGGATTTATTCCCTATGAATCAATCAATTTCCATTCTTAAATCCATGGAATCCATCTCAATTGGTTATGAAAGGGCTTTTTGCGAGGAGTATTAGAATTGTTTACACCTTGATTTACTATTATATAATATTGTGACAAGTTCGGCAAATTTTCTTACAAAGATGAAAATGCTTTCAGTAAATAGTCATAAAAAAATATTCTACTAGAATACTATCATAGGTAGTTTTTACTAATCTAGTATCCCATCCCCACAAAGCTAAAAAAGACGTCGAAATCTTGTATTAGCTTAATAAAAAGGAGACTAGAAAATGAAGAAAAAAATGGTTGGCCTAACAAGTAGTTTTATAGTAGCATCACTAATTTTCACATCAGCATCGTTTGCAGCAGACAACGATGAGGAGCAAGTTGATCAAGTTGAGGTAACTGAGGTAGAAGCTGTTGATGCGACAGTTATCGATGAGGAAGTAGCTGAAGACACGGCGCCTTCTGTTGTACCTGGTGACTTTTTTTATTTTGTTAAAAAAATGATTGAGAAGGTTCGTTTAGCTGTTACATTTAATGATTATAAGGAAGCACAGCTTCTAGCTGAATTTGCAGCAGAACGCATTGCAGAGGCAAATGCATTAATAGCTGCTGGTAAAACAGAAGAGGCTACTGAGCTTTTACAAGCTGCTTTGAACATGCAGGAAGAAGCTCAAGCAAAGCTACCTGAAAATGAAGAAGTGGTTGAGGAAGAAGAAAGTGTAACAGAAAATGAAGAAGTGGTAGAGGAAGAAATAAGCGTTTCAGAAAATGAAGAAGTTACAGAGAAAGAAACAAGTACAACTGAAGAAGAAGTCGTAGTAGAGGAAACAAATGAAGCTGGCCAAGTTGAAGTTGTAGGGGAAGAGGAAGAAGAAAACACTCTACAGAAAAAACTAGCAAACAACATTGATGCGCTTTTATTAGCCCTTTCAAAAGTAGAAAATCCAACTGCACAAGCGGCGCTTATGAAAAACATCGAAAAGTCTTTCGTTAAGCTTGAAAAGAAAATTGAAAAACGAAGCGAGTTACATGAAAAGCTTTCACTAAAATTTAATCAAGAAACTGATGTGGAGCAAGAAACAGAGGTTGAAGTTGAGGTAGAAGAAAGTATTTCTGTAAATGAAGATGCAGAGGCAGAAGTTGTTACTGAAAATGAAGTTGAGGAAAAAGTTTCGACTGTAAGCACAAAAACAAACGTCAAAAAAGAAAACAAAACAGAAGTGAAAGCTGCTAAGGAAAAAGTTGAGCCAAAGAAGCAGCAACCTAAAGCTCAAGAAAAAGCACTACCAACAGTACAAAAGCCTAATGAAAAATCTGTAGAAGCGAAGCAAAAAGCGAATCAAAACGCTAAACCGTCTCAAGCAACACCAAACAAAGCTGAGGGGTCACAAGGAAACGGAAGAGGAAATAACTAAGTAATATTAAAAGACTGATCCAACACACTTAAGCAGTGTATGGATTAGTCTTTTTGTTTTTACTTTAACGCTAAAATAATTTCTTCACTTTCCCCCATCTTTTCAAGCTGAATTAAGGGAAGTTGTTTGTATAATGAATCTCCCACTTCATTAAAATAACGCACGGATTTAAAAAAACATTCACGGTCATTTTTTGCTATGCCTTTATAAAACAGATGGAATGCTTTTTGAGTAGGGGTTAGGTTTTCCCAGTCAAGGGTGTTTAGTATTTCTAAGCCTTTTCTATCATTTCCTTGCTGAATATGATAAAAAGCTACCTCATGAACATCAGAGGGATTTGAACTTTTAAAATCTAAGTATTCAGGTTTTTTCCCCCAATAATTGTGGATAAAGTTTAGGCTTCGCTTAATTTCTGTCATTCTTGTTTCATGAACACAATGAAACAACGCTTTCTTAAAATGAAATAATGCATTTTCGTAATGGGAAAAGATATATAGGTTACCAAGATGAATATGAATCTGGCACTTTAGCGAATGCAAACCTTCACATACTAGGACATGCTCAGAATAGCGAAATACATCCTCACGCTTACCAAGGTGTATACAAAGGGCGGTCATGATTAACCCGTAGCGTGCCAAATAACATTCATGGATGTAGGTATCCTTTAGTTTTGCAATTTTAGCTGCTAATGGTCCAGCTTTCGTATAAAGATCAAGATAACTTGAGGTAGGATACTCACAATAGATTTCTAAGATTTTACTATATATTTTCATTTCAGAAGTAACATATGTATGCTGTTTTAATAGACGAATCGCCTCACTATTAGAAAGCTCATTTCGATCTAACTGACGGTCAATCCCATAAACAAACGCTGATTCTCGATTTTTTCTATTATCAGAGTGTGAAAGTGTATCAATGATTTCATCAAGCAAATCATCAAGACGATTAATGCAAGCATATTCTAACGCATATCTTACTAGTGTTTTATTAGGATTTAGCGACAAGATAAATTTCCTCATTAACTCCTGTTCGCGTTCAGGAAATAGCCTTCTTACAATCTCCAGTACGGTATGAAAGTTTAAATTTTCCTTGTTTGTCGTTAAGAAAATGGAAAGGGAGCGTGGATTGTTCATTCCTGCCCACGCAATAATTTTATTGACGATGGTTGGATCGTTAGCAAGTTGCTCCGTTATTAATTGCTTTAAATCTGACATATCTCTTCTCTTCCCTAAAAACAATCTCTTTACTTGGTATTATAATATCGAAATGATAAAAAGGTAAATTAAAATCATTTTTATCTAATACTGTCCTAATAGATTGTAGATGTAAAGGGGTCTTCCAACACTTGTAAGCCGACTGAGTAATGATCGAATAAGATTTGCTTCACTTGATTTAGCTGTTCTTTTGAGCAATGAATGATAAGCATGACTTCACCGCTATTTTTCTTCTTTTTTCTCATGTTATATTCTCGTTTGTGTAAACCTAGATCAATTAGAAAGCCAAGTGAAAGTCCAATCGCTAAACCAATTAATCCCCAATACACTGGACCTGCTGGTAAAACGAACCCATAAATGATCCCGAAAATTGAACAAATGGTTCCCAGCACAAACGATACATCCAATAGAGCCAATCCTGAACCACGGATAATGTCTTTATTTTTATCCGGCATTCTTTTTTCAGTTAAAGGAATCGCAAAGATTTGTTGTTTTGGGATTCCGTATCTTTCTAGTTCATCCAAAGCAAGTTCAAGATAGGTAGAATGTTTAAATGAGGCTACAATATTCATTATCTTCGCTTCTTTCGAAAAAAATAAAGTGCTACTTTTAAAAATATCATGTTGATAATCTTTTATTAAAAGATAACTTTGCTGTTTCGTGTATAACTTGTTAAACCCATTACAGTTAACATAGGCATCGTAAATGGCAAAAAGATAGAAAGAGGGTATAAATAATACCCACTGTGGATTTAGGATGGCAGCAGCTGTTTGAATATCTCCGGTAAAACTATAGTTTATAGCATCAATTGTATTTGAAAAATATAGAATAATAAGCCAAGAAATTAACAGGAAAAATCCACTTGGAAGTCTGTTGATGTAGATTTGTCCTAAACCAGGTGTGGCGGCTGACCAAAATACTGAGACCCACGTTTTTTTTCTCTCAAGGTAATTATTTTCAAAAGGGGCTATAGTAATGGATGGAATTTGAGACACATTCCAGTTTTTATCTGCTAAAAGAGAATAGCTATTTAATTCAATGGCTACACGCCGACTATCCCATATACTAAAAAGATACACAGGGGCATAAAGCAGCGCCCAGTGTTTATCCAGTATTTGTGTAGCTTCCATATACTGACCAGTAAAAGTTAAATAAATCGCAGTATTTAAATTCGCATTCACATTAACTGTGAATTCCCATACGATCAGTAAAAATCCTCGGAGATATTTACATAAGATGATGTGTCCAAATCCAGGTAATGCGACTGACCACCACATGATACTTGTCGGGTTATTTAATTGTAAGATATTTAGATTGTAGGG
>JBEQAC010000097.1:0-11516 GCA_041640535.1 Bacillaceae bacterium | reverse complement strand
ATCCAGCTTTCCCCGTCAAATGAATATGAATATTTGTAAACATCTGTCCTTACGTCCACACGAAGGTAGACAAATTCAACTTCGTCAGGAATAATAATCTCTTTTCCTTTAAATGGTTGATGAAAAGAAAAGTTATCACATGTCATTAATTCAAGAATTCTTCCCTTTTCCTCATGCCAAGAAATTTGACATGATGTCCAATTCTGAGTGTTATAATAATTTACCAAACCGGCTGATTGCTGGAAGGTATCTGGATTAAATTTAACCTTTGTTTCAGCGGTAAATTCAAAATGTTGCCAACGTCTAGCAACAAATGCTTGGGTAAATTTAGATGTTAAAGACTCTTTCCCATAAAGTCGAAGATGTCCCGGATTATCCGTCAGCGATAGTATGTTCTCACCTAAAGGAATTCTTAAAGATTGAAAGTGCAAATTTAAAATATTTGAATCAAAATCATCTCTTTCGTTATAATCGCTCTCCCACTGAACTTCTGGAATATTAGGTCCTTCAATTTCAAGTGAAGGCTGATTTCCTCCAATTACATATGGCCAATCATTTTTCCATTCAACCCTTTGAATCGCAGTTTCTCTACCAAGTGGGCAATAACCACGAGGATCCAGTAATGGTTGCCCTTCTCTTGGTAATGGTCGTCCTGTCAAATGGACAAGAAACCACTCATTTGTATGTGTCTCAACAATCGAGGCATGGCCAGCTTTCTGCAAGGGATTACGAGGATAAGGGAAAGATGTTATTAGAGGGTTATCTGGATGAACCTCATATGGACCTCCGATATTCCTAGACCTTGCAATCGTTGCACAATGGTCATACTTTGTGCCACCTTCTGCTGTCAACAAATAATAGTAATTATTAATTTTATATAAGTGAGGAGCTTCTGTAAGCTTGATATCTGTTCCCTTAAAAATAATTGTAGACTTACCAATAAGCTTTTGCTCCTCAGGACTGTACTCTTGAAGAGCAATTCCATAAAAATTATGATTTCCAACTCGGTGATCCCACTTCATGTTAACTAAATACTTTTTGCCATCATCATCATGGAATAAGGAAGGGTCAAAACCGGAACTATTTAAATAGATAGGGTCAGACCAATCTCCATCAATAGTTTCACAAGTTGCTAAGTAGTTGTGACAATCCTTCCATTGCCCTTCCGTCACTTTTACATCGGTATAGATTAAATGAAATTTACCCTCACTAAAGGATAATTGGGGAGCCCATATGCCACCGGAATCAGGATTACCCATCATGTTTAATTGGCTTAACCGATTTAATGGTCTTGAAACTAGGCGCCAATTTTTCAAATCCTTAGAGTGATAAATTCCGACACCCGGGAACCATTCAAACGTTGAAACGGCAATGTAATAGTCCTCTTCTACACGACAAATACTAGGGTCCGGATTAAATCCTGTTAAAATTGGGTTTTTAATAATAGCCATACTATCCTCCAATGCTCTGAAAAATGAAACAAATCTATCTATTTTTTATTATCTAATTTGTAAATATGTTTTTAATATTTGCTTTAGATTCTCTGGTTCTTCAGAATTTATTACGAAATGATCTCCCTCTAAGTTAGTTGATACATTTTTCACACCTTGAGTTTTCAAAAAATCCACTATATCATCAATTTCTTCAGACTGGGTCAATAATACTTTTTTTCCAACAAACTCTTCATTTACATAAACATCATACGCTTCATGTCCCTCTTTTAAGATATCTGACTCTTTCCGTAAATCGGGGAATGGTGGAAAAGCGGTCTGATTGTATGTTTCCATTCGTTTTTCACTCCTTTTTGTTTAATCATAGTTTGCTCCAATTAAGGAGTGGATTATGTGTACAAAATCAATGTATTCCATTCTTATCGCAAACCTCTTAAATGAAATAACAACATAGTTTGGAGCGCAAATGGTCATCCTATACTAGTAATTAATGCAAACAAGGAGCGATTTACATGAAATTATTTTTATATAGAGTATGTGAATGGATAATGAAGTTAGCCTTTGTTAATTTATTGTGGTTATGTTTCACATTATTTGGATTTATTATATTAGGACTATTCCCAGCTACAATTGCGATGTTCTTTATTATCAGAAAGTGGATTATGGGAGAGACAGATATTCCAATTTTGAAAGCATTTTGGAATACGTATAAAGGGGAATTTATTAAAGGAAATTTTTTAGGCGGGTTACTTTTAGGGCTAGGATTTATTATTTTGTTTGAGATTTTCATATTGAATAATAGCCCTGATCCAGTCTTAAAATGGAGTAAATATCCCTTATTTCTATTAATCATCATGTTTTGTTTCCTTTTATTATATACCCTACCTTCTTATGTTCATTATAACGTGAATGTAGTTAAAGTAATAAAGAATGCTTTCTTAATTATGCTTATTAATCCCTTTTATAATGTGGTTATGTTATTGGGATTGGTTTTAATCTATTTACTGATTAATATTATACCTCCTTTGATATTATTTTTTGGTGGGAGTATTAGTGCCATTGTGATCATGTGGTCGTGTTATCAAAGCTTTTTAAATATTGAACGTAGAAAGGAAAAATTAAAAAATGTTACCAATCATCCTTAATGTTTAAGTCTCTGCAAATGAAAAAGAAGAATATCCCTAAGTACTGGATATTCTTCTTATAACTATTCCGCTATTGTTACTTTTCTTTCTTTTATCCTTTAACAGCTCCTGCTGCAATCCCTTCGACAATTTTATTGCTTAAGAAGAAGAATGCAATCAAAATAGGTAAGATACTAATGACTAAGGTAGCTCCAATCGCCCCCCAGTCTGTTGAATACTGGCCAATAAAGTTCTGAATACCAACAGTCAAGGTTTTAAATCGATCTGAACTAATGAACGTATTAATAAATACAAATTCATTCCAGTTATAAATCATATTAATAATGGCTGTGGTAGATATAACTGGCATTGACATAGGTAAGGTGATTTGAAAAAAGATTCGATGAACAGAGCTTCCATCAATCACTGCCGCCTCTTCAACCTCACGTGGTAACGTATAATAGAATCCAAGCAATATCATGATTGTCAATGGAAGATTAAAGGCAGTATAAGTTAAAATGATCGCTAGAGGGTGATCAATTAAGTTAATATTTAAGAAAAAATCAAACAACGGAATAAGTGTTGAGTGAACTGGAATCATTAACCCGATCATAAATAATCCTAATACCAAATTATTTAGTTTCCATTTCATTCTTGTGATTGCAAAGGTTACTAGGCTAGCTAGAAGAATTGTCAATGCGACTGAGGCAACCGTAATCCAAACACTATTGAAAAAATATAAGCTGATATTACCCTGTGTCCAAACATTAACATAATTCTCCCACCTAGGTTCTATTGGTAGGGCAAAAGGAGAAGCATTAAAAACTTCTTGATTACTTTTTAGGGAGAATAGCACTAACCAAAACAATGGATATATTTGAAAAAAAGCAGTTATACCTAAAATTAGATATAAAATAACATACCCAATTGTTCCCAAAAAACTCCTATCATTTTTCTGTTCAGCTTTTTCTTCTTGTCGCTCTGATACCTCCATATTTGTCTAACCTCCCTTAATATTGAATCTCATCATCTGTATTCGTTAGTTTGCGAATGAGCACTGTAGCTAACAAACAGAATAACAATAAGGCAAAACCTATTGCACTCCCATACCCAAAGTTATAACTACTAAATGCTTGTTTATACATATAAGATGCAATTACCTCACTCGCACCATTTGGTCCCCCACCAGTCATAACATAAATTAAGTCAAAATATTTAAGAGAACCGACAATCGCTAAGATAATCGTAACTTTAATTACACCCATAATAAGTGGAAGTTTAATCATATATGCAATTTTAAGTGGAGATGCTCCATCAATCTTTGCAGCCTCAATTACAGAATCTGGAATATTCTTAAGAGCTGCGTAATAAATGAGTATGTAAAAACCCGCATATTGCCAAATGATTGGAACAAAAATAGCCCCCAAGACTAAACTTGGTTCAGCCAACCAGGCTGGTGGATTAGCAACATTAATTGAATACAGGAAACTATTTAATAAACCATTTGTTGGATGATAAATTTTTAGCCAAAGCTGAGCAATTGCTACTGAAGATAGCAGCATTGGAATTAAATAGAGTTTTCTTAAAAGGTTTGCCCCTTTTATTTTCGCAGCAAGAACAAGCGAAATCACTAAATATCCAATTAAACTTACTGCTGAAAAAATGGCCAAAAGAAAGGAATGTCCACTACTTCTCCAAAATTGTTGATCATTTAAAAGTCTGATATAATTATCTAAACCAATAAATGTCATATCCCCAATTCCATCCCACTTCATCAGCCCATAATATCCAGTTAATATGATTGGGACATAAATTAACACCAAAATTAAAAGAAGTGCGGGGAGTACGTACAATGCTATGATAAATTTATTAGACATGACCTTATCCACTATGTTATCCCCTTTCATAAATACATAAAGAAAGCTTAGATGTTGCCTCACCTACTGGAGTTAATAGATATCTAGCTACAGGCTAAGAAATAATTTTTGGAAAGGACATATCATATAAAATCATAGATATGTCCTCTTCTTCTACCACTTCTCATTATTGATTTGCAAGTGCTTCTTCCTGTCTTTTTGCAAAATCCTCAGGTGTAATTTCCTTACCGAATAAAGATTGAATTAAATTCAAGTGTTGTTGGGCAGTTGCAGCACTCATTTGAACATCTGCATATAAAGTGATATTGGATGCATTACTTAACTCGTCAAGAACATCAATATACATTTGCGGTAAATCCAAAGCTGCTGTATCCACTTTTGTTGCAGGAATTACACCAGCATCAGTAACTGATCTTTCTCCCCACTTTTGTACAAAGTATTTAACAAAATCTTTCGCCTCCTGTTGAACCTGTGAATTTTCTGAAACGAATAATCCAACACCTGGTCCTCCAACAAAGCTATTTATATCCCCTTTCCCACCTTCAACAGTAGGGAATTTGAAGAAACCAATAGACTCTCTAAACTCTTGAGGGACATCTTCATTTGTTGTATAGTTTGGTAATTCCCAAGTACCCATTAAATACATACCTGCCTGATTATTCATAAATGGTCCTTTTGCTTCCTCGTTTGATAGTCCGTTATACCCTTTAACAAAGGCATTAAGGTCCACTAGATTTTGGATTTCCTCCGCTGCTTGAATTAGTGAAGGATCTTCAAACGTTCCAGTTCGATTAATGGCATTTGTTATCGTATCTGGTCCGCCTATTCGATCAGCTAGATACATATACCACATTGAGCCTGTCCATGGCTCCTTATTTCCCACAGTGATGGGAGTGATTCCATTTTCACTAAGCGTAGTCACAACATTTTTAAATTCATCAAAGGTTTCAGGAACCTCTAAGTTATACTGTTCAAAAATTTTCTTATTGTAGTATATTGGTGCAATATTTAATTCAAGAGGTAAACCATATGTTTTTCCATCTACCGAAAAGGCTTCCGTTGTCCCTGCAATAAAGGATTCTCCAAGGTCACCCTCTAACACATCATCGAGGACAGCAAATTTATTCCCTTGTACATATGGCTGCATGAATCCTGCTGCCCAAGTTAAACCGACATCTGGAAGCTGGTTAGAAGATGCCAAAACCTTGATTTTTTCTTTATATTGCTCATTTGATAAAACTTCTGTTCGAATATCTACATTCGGATTTTCTGCCTCATATTCAGCAATAATATTTTCAACAATTAAATTATGTTGCTTAGAGCTACCAGCAGGCCATAGGTGCATTAGGTTTACTGTAACTTGATCCCCAGCTCCTGCCCCTCCAGTAGCATCGCCGCCTTCCTCTGCTTGATTCGTTCCACATCCACTTAAAGCGGTTATAAAGGTTAATGTAAGTACTAAAAGTATCAACGACACTTTCTTTTTAAACATAATTTTCCCTCCTATACTTTTATGCTGTTCCTAATAAAATGAAAATAGTAATAAATTTAATTTCCGCAAATGCTTCCTATTTATTCAATAATATCCAAAATTGCTAATTTATTTTAAACTTAGTCTTTTAATGCTCTCGCTGAGAAATGGATATAAAAATACTTATTTTTCAACTTTTCCGAAAAGATTTCAAACTTACATTTAAATCCCTAGTTTGTAAGTACACTTGTTTATAAAGATGAAATAATTCATCATATCTTTTTACGTTTTCTTGTATTGGTTCGAAGGTTTTCTCATAACTTACAAGGTCATTTGCACATTCTTCTAGTGATCGATACCAGCCACAACCATAGGCAGCTAACATCGCAGCTCCCATTGCAGCTCCTTGTTCATTCGATAGCTTTATAATTTTGGCATTAAATACATCTGCCTGGATTTGTAACCAGGTTTCATTTTTAGCACCGCCACCAATTGAGATGATCGTGTCAATTGTTTTGCCGCTTTTTCTGAAAATCTCTATAGACTCCTTTAAGGAAAAAGTGATTCCTTCAATTACTGCCCGTGCAAAGTCGATTCTTTTATGAGAAGCATCCATTCCAATAAAACTTCCACGTATACTAGAATCTGCATGGGGAGTTCTTTCTCCCACTAAATAAGGTGTGAAGAGAAGACCATTTGCTCCAATAGGAACATCTTCTAATCCCTCTAGCAATGTCTCAAATCTCGTATCCTTTGCAAATGTATCTCTAAACCAACTCAGACTATACCCAGCTGCAAGGGTAACTCCCATCGTATAATAAGCATTTTCCTTACTATGATTAAAATAGTGAACCTTCCCTTCAAAATCACGATTGTTCGTCTCCTCATAGGAAAGTACGACACCAGAGGTACCAATACTGCAAAGTGTTTTCCCATCTGTTAAGATCGACGCACCTGTGGCTCCACATGCATTATCTGCTCCTCCGGCAAAAACCTTTGTTGAGGTGGATAAGCCGGTCTTTTCAGCAAAATCCTTTGTGATGACACCAACATTTTCCGTAGATTCAACTAATGGCGGACATAAGGAGAAATCGATTTCTAACAAATCACAAATTTCCTTACTCCATTCCTTTTCAGCGATATTTAAAAGCAAGGTTCCAGCAGCATCAGAGTATTCAGTTTGAATGTTTCCAGTCATTACAAAGCGTAAATAATCCTTTGGCAACATAAATGTAGAAGCTCTTTGATAGATATCTGGTTCATATTGCTTCACCCAAAGAATCTTTGGTAAGGTAAAACCCTCTAACGCTGGATTTTTTGTGATATTTAATAATTTCTCTTCACCAACAATGTCATATATTTGCTTGCATTGTTCTGTTGTCCTTGTATCATTCCAAAGAATCGCATTTCTTAACACCTTATGATCCTTATCTAATAAGACTAGGCCATGCATTTGACCAGAGAAACTAATTCCTTCTATTAATGAAACATCACCATTAAACTCATCAACCAGCTCTTTTAATGCATACGTTGTTTTTTCAATCCATTCACTAGGATTTTGTTCACTGTATCCATCTTTTTCTTGGATTAAAGGATATTCTTTTGAAATTTCGTTGCTAATTTCTCCTTCTTGATTTAGTAAAATCACTTTTACTGCACTTGTACCAAGATCAATACCGATGACATATTTCATTTCGCTCATCCTTTATTTTGAAAGAGGCTGCCTCATAAGTCATGACTCTTAGCATTTGAGACAGCCTTCAATTCTTTAATTACCCACGATTTACATCTAATAAATATTGGTTTAAGATTGCTTTTAAATTCTCTTGTCTACCAGATTTGTTCTCAATCTTATCTAGCTGTAAAGCGTGTTGTTCTAGCTTATGGAAATCTGCTCTTCCTTCTACGATTTCAAGACCAATTCCTTCTGTAAAGCTACGATAGCGTTCCGCAACAAAATCATCTAAGACTTTATCATCGATTAGTTTCTGAGCTACTTTTGTCCCAATTGCAAAGCTGTCCATACCAGCGATATGTGCTAGGAATAAGTCTTCCGGATCGAAGGATCCCCGTCTAACTTTCGCATCAAAGTTTAATCCCCCAGTACCAAGACCATCATTTTTCAAGATTTCATACATTCCTAAGGTTGTTGAATATAAATCAGTTGGGAATTCATCTGTATCCCATCCTAATAAAGGATCACCTTGGTTTGCGTCGACCGAACCTAACATTCCATTGATTCGTGCAACACGTAACTCATGTTCAAATGTATGCCCTGCAAGCGTCGCATGATTTGCTTCAATATTAAATTTAAAATGCTTATCTAAATCATACGTTTTTAAGAAACCAATTGCTGTTGCAACATCAAAATCATATTGATGCTTTGTTGGCTCTTTTGGCTTTGGTTCAATTAGAAACTGACCATTAAAACCAATTTCCTTTGCATAATCAAGGGCCATATGGAAGAAACGAGCTAGGTTATCAAGCTCAAGCTTCATGTCTGTATTTAATAAAGTTTCATAGCCTTCACGACCACCCCAGAAGACATAATTTTCAGACCCTAATTCCTTCGCAACCTCAAGGCCCTTTTTGACTTTTGCCGCCGCATAAGCATATATGTCAGCATTCGGGGATGTTGCTGCTCCAGCTAACCATCTAGGATGAGAAAACATATTTGCTGTATTCCAAAGCAATTTTGTTTTGCTAGTCTTTAGATAGTCTTTCATCATCGCAACAATTTGATCAATATTATTTAATGTTTCCGATAAAGAATCGACTTCTGGAGCCACATCATAGTCATGAAAACAGAAAAAAGGTACATTCATTTTTTCAAAGAACTCAAATGATGCCTCTAAACGAGCCTTTGCTAAATCCATTCCAGAATAACTCTGGTATGTTCTAACCATTGTCCCTTGCCCAAATGGATCCGTTCCTTCTCCTGTAAATGTATGCCAATAAGATACTGCAAAGCGAAGGAGCTCTTCCATAGATTTTCCATTTATTGTTTCTTCAGGGTTATAATACTTAAATGCATATGGGTTTTTTGAGCTAGGACCTTCATATTTTACTTGATTCACATTCCCAAAATAAGTCATTACCTCATTCCTCCATGTTAAAGATTATTGTAATCATTTTTTTAAAAATAAGAACAACTGTAATTTAGTTTGATGATAGGTACAGTGTTTTATACCAAATTTAATAAGTAGGAGAAAATGATTGATGAGGATTATGAACTCGAGGGGCAAGGCGCTGGAGCTGGTTGTTGATCACTTATCCCACAAATAGTTGCGCTTTATAATTTCCTATCAATAAAAAAAATGCCTCAAAAGTTATACTCTTGAGACATCCTCTTTCTTTTCCTCTTTTACGTTCCACAAAAGGTTCTGTAAGGTTGGCCTGATGGCGCAGGCAGTGTACAATATTCAGCTTGTTCTGGTAAATGCCCATAAGGTCTAGAAAGAACTTTAAGGAGCCGTTCCATTACGCTATAATTCCCTTGTACTGCTGCTTCTAACGCCTCCTCCACTTTATGATTCCTAGGGATTACTGCAGGATTGCTGTTTAGCATTAATTGCTGTGAAGCGTCTTTTGATTCCTCCTGCCGACGCAGCCTAGCCTGCCATCTTTCATACCACTCAGCAAATTCTGGTGTACCAGCTAAAACTGTATCCTCAGCTTTATCAAACGTTAATGCCTTAAAGGTATTCGTATAGTCCGCACGATTCCTCTGCATCATATTGAGGAGATCTTCAATAATGGCTTCATCCTTCTCTTCTTCATTAAAAATACCAAGTTTTGCTCTCATCCCCGCTAACCACTTAGAGCGATACAACTCAGTAAACCTTGAAATTTCATCCTGAGCAATTTTAACAGCCTGTTCTTCATCATCATGAAATAATGGCAATAGGGTTTCAGCGAATCTCGCAAGATTCCACCCGCCAATAGGAGGCTGATTTCCATAAGCATAGCGACCATTTCGATCAATTGAACTAAAAACGGTTGCTGGATCATACTCATCCATAAAGGCACAAGGACCATAATCAATCGTTTCTCCACTAATCGTCACATTATCCGTGTTCATTACTCCATGAATAAAACCAACGAGTTGCCACTGAGCAATTAACTCAGCCTGACGTCTGATTACCCCTTGAAGTAGGGCTACATAACGATTTTCAGCTGTTTCTATTTCTGGAAAATGACGCTTTATTGTATAGTCTGCCAATTCCTTAAGGTCTTCAGGTGTTCCCCATACTGCAGCGAATTGGAAAGTACCAACACGAATATGACTAGCAGCGACACGTGTTAGAATCGCACCAGGTAAGGCGGTTTCTCGGTACACTAATTCACCAGTTGTTACTACGGCTAAACTACGTGTGGTAGGAATACCTAGTGCATGCATCGCTTCGCTAATAATGTACTCACGTAGCATCGGCCCAAGTGCCGCCCGCCCATCCCCCCCGCGAGAATATGGCGTTCTACCTGGACCCTTAAGCTGAATATCAAACCGCTCCCCTTGAGGAGTTATCTGCTCTCCTAGTAAGATTGCACGGCCGTCACCTAACATATTAAAATGGCCGAATTGATGACCCCCATAAGCTTGAGCAAGCGGAAATGCCTCTTCTGGAATGCGGTTACCAGCAAAAACTGCTACACTATCTTCGCTTTTTAACTTTTCAACACTTAACCCCAGAGAGTCTGCCAAAGGTTCATTGAGGATAACCAACTCTGGCGAGTCTACAGGGGTTGGATTTTGGCTAGAAAAAAACACGTTCGGTAGACGTGAGTAACTATTGTCAAAATTCCATCCTGTTTCTGTCATTTTATCTTCCCTTTTTCATTATTTTTTGAAGCATGGGTGAAGCATGGGGACGGTTCTCTTGCTTCATTCTTTTCGAAGCAGTAGGACGGTTCACGGTTCCTGTGCTCCCAAGGAAGCACAAGAACCGTCCCCACTGCTTCTTATTATATTCCTTCAAGGAGCTCTTTAATTAGTTTCAAGTCCTTTTTATTTGCACTTTTCATTATCGTGGACATAAATGGAGCAAATAATTTTGTAAAGCCTGTCGGATTCCCTTTGTTCCTTAGTGTCATACGTGTGACATTACTGTCAATCGCTTCCCATGTGTAGGTTGTCTCCATTGGAAATGGGCCTTCAGCCGTTCTCATGACCATTTTTTTGTTTGGTATAAACTCAACAATTTCGTAGATATAGGAAAGTGTTCTTCCTAAGAATTCCGCATGAAAGGCGATACGAGACCCAATTTTCAACGGCTTAGGTGTTTTCCATTCAGCGGATTTTATATTTACATACCATTTTGGTGCATTGTCAGGATTAGCAGCATACTCTGAAACTTTTTCAAGTGAACTTTGAATCATGATTTCTGTCCTTACATCTACCATAACTACTACCTCCGAGTAAAAAAACATGTAGTTGAAGCATGGGGACGGTTCTTGTGCATCACAAAGGAAGCACAAGAAGAACGAAATCGCTATGCGATGGCTCTTTAAAAGCCCACTCAGACCGAAAAAAGTATAAAAAAAATGAAAAAGTATGTTCCTTTTGTGGTATTGTTTAATCGCCAAACCAAACAAT
>JBEQAC010000096.1:0-11517 GCA_041640535.1 Bacillaceae bacterium | reverse complement strand
GCCGTTGGGTTATCATTAGGCGGGGTATTTTCATTGAAATTGGGTTACACTGTACCTATAAAGGGAATTGTCCCTATGTGTGCCCCTATGTATATAAAAAGTGAAGAGGTCATGTATCAGGGAATTCTTGAGTACGCTCGGGAATATAAAAAACATGAAGGTAAATCAGAAGACGTGATTGAGCAGGAAATGTTGGAATTTCAAAAAACACCAATGAAGACATTAAAAGCTTTACAGCAATTAATTTCAGAGGTTCGAAATAATGTAGATATGATTTATGCACCTACCTTTGTGGTTCAAGCGCGACATGACCATATGATCAATACTGATAGTGCAAATATCATTTATAACGAAGTCGAATCAGAATTAAAAGATCTAAAATGGTACGAAGAATCTGGGCATGTGATTACACTTGATAAAGAACGAGATCAATTACATGAGGATATCTACCAATTTTTAGAAAAACTAGATTGGACATAAATAAAGGAGGAATGAAAGAATGGAAGAGGAGATTCAACTACATATTGATAAGCTTTTATCCTTTATGAAAGAAGAGGCATACAAGCCTTTGACTGTACAGGAGCTTGAAGAGGCATTTGGAATCCAAGATTCTGAGACATTTAAAGACTTTGTAAAAGCTTTAGTTGTCATGGAAGATAAGGGATTGGTTGTTCGAACTAGAAGTAATCGATACGGCCTACCAGAAAAAATGAACCTAGTTCGTGGAAAGCTAACCGGTCATGCTAAAGGTTTTGCCTTTGTTATTCCAGAGGAAAAAGGACTTGATGATGTCTTTATCCCACCTAACGAGCTAAATAATGCCATGCACGGTGATACGGTTCTTGTAAGATTAAGTACTGAGTCACAGGGGCAACGAAAAGAAGGAACCATTGTTCGAATCGTGGAACGTGGTGTCCAAGAAATCGTGGGGACGTATACGGAAAGTAAGAATTTTGGGTTCGTCATTCCAGATGATAAAAAAATCGTCAATGATATTTTCATCCCGAAAAATGCTTCAAATGGTGCTATTGAGGGGCACAAGGTTGTCGTAAAATTAACAACATATCCAGAAGGGCGCATGAGTGCTGAAGGAGAAGTTGTTCAAATACTAGGGCATAAAAATGATCCTGGTGTCGATATTCTATCGGTCATTCATAAGCATGGCTTGCCACAGGAGTTTCCAAAGGAAGCACTTGATCAAGCCAATAAGGTGCCGGATTCCATTAATGAAAATGAAATCGGAAATCGCCGAGATTTAAGGGACCAAGTCATAGTCACCATAGATGGAGCGGATGCAAAGGATTTGGATGATGCCGTAACGGTCACTAAGTTGGATAACGGCAATTATAAGCTAGGGGTCCATATTGCAGATGTCACTTATTATGTTACAGAAGGATCGCCAATTGATAAGGAAGCAGCCGACCGTGCTACAAGTATCTACTTAGTCGATCGAGTCATTCCGATGATTCCACATCGATTATCGAATGGAATATGTTCACTAAATCCAAAGGTGGATCGACTCACCCTTTCATGTGACATGGAAATTAATCGTCAAGGGGAAGTCGTCAAACATGAAATCTTCCAAAGTGTGATTAAAACAACGGAGAGAATGACGTATGCAGATGTAAATAGCATCCTAGTGGATGATGATGAAGAATTGATTAAGCGCTACGAGCCTTTAGTTCCAATGTTCAAAGACATGGAGGAGCTAGCGCAAGTACTTCGTGAAAAACGAATGAAGCGTGGGGCGATTGATTTTGACTTTAAAGAAGCTAAAGTTTTGGTGGATGAAGAAGGAAAACCAACAGATGTGGTGCTTCGTGAGCGTTCAGTAGCTGAAAAACTGATTGAGGAATTTATGCTTTTAGCCAATGAAACTGTTGCTGAACATTTCCATTGGATGAATGTTCCATTTATTTATCGAATCCACGAGGATCCGAATGAAGAAAAGTTAAGAAGATTCCTGGAGTTCATTACGAATTTTGGATATGTAGTGAAAGGATCAGGAAATTCGATTCATCCAAGGGCATTGCAGGAGATCATCGAGGCTGTACAAGGCAAGCCAGAAGAGATGGTAGTATCGACTGTTATGCTACGCTCCATGAAACAAGCAAAATACGATCCTGAAAGCATTGGCCATTTTGGACTTTCAACTGATTTTTATACACACTTTACTTCTCCAATCAGACGTTATCCAGATTTAATTGTCCATCGTTTAATCCGTACCTATCTAATTGAAGGTCAGCTCGGTGAGGATGTACAAAAGAAATGGAAGGAAAAGCTAGGGGATATTGCGGACCACTCTTCAAACATGGAACGTCGTGCGGTAGAAGCTGAACGTGAAACAGACAGCATGAAAAAGGCTGAGTTCATGGAAGACAAGGTTGGGGTCGAGTATGATGGGATTATCAGCTCAGTCACCAACTTCGGGATGTTCGTAGAGCTTCCTAATACAATCGAGGGACTTGTTCATGTTAGCTATTTAACCGATGATTACTATCGCTATGATGAACGTCATTATGCCATGATTGGTGAGCGCACAGGGAATGTATTCCGAATTGGTGACGAAATTACTGTTCGTGTTGTAAAAGTCAACAAAGATGAACGCTCTGTCGATTTTGAAGTGGTAGGCATGAAGGGAAGCCGTCGTCCTCTTTCGAAGGATGAACCGAAAGTCATCCGCGCTGAAAAAGGAAAAAGTCGACGGAAAAGTACAGATTCAAAAGGCTCTAATAAAGATGGGGAATGGTCAACGAAGAAACCAGGACCTTCAGGAGCGTCAGGTAAGAAAAAGAAAAAACACTATGAAAATGTTCCAAAGCAGAAGAAAAAGAAAAGACGTGGAAGATAATATAAATCCAAAAAAGTGTGTGTCATTTCTATAAAAAGATGTGATGCACACTTTTCTTGATGTTAAAAAAGTACTTTTGTCACATGGCTTTTCGAGCCTGTTAATAGCATAAAATATAAAGAAATGATATTTTAAAAATAAAAGGGGGAATATCATTGAAACCGATAAAGAAAATCTGCGTGTTTTGTGGCTCTAGCTTAGGGAACACTGAAATTTACAAGGAGAAAGCGATTCTTTTAGGAAAATACCTTGCAGAAAATGATATAGAGTTAATCTATGGTGGTGGAAATGTAGGAATTATGGGTGAGCTTTCGCGTGCCGTGCTTGCAGCTAACGGACGTGTGACAGGTGTAATTCCTAAGGTGATTTACGAAAATGTTGATCATGTAGAGCTAACGGATTTAATTATTGTAAACCATATGCATGAGCGTAAAGCGAAGATGTATGAGCTCGCAGATGGATTCATTGCACTCCCTGGTGGAATTGGTACGTTAGAAGAGCTTGCTGAGGTTATGACTTGGTATCAAATTGGTTATCATGCAAAACCAATCGGGATTTATAATGTCAATGGGTTTTACGATGGACTACATTCCGTATTTAATCACATGGTCGCTGAAGGATTTTTAAAGGTAGACTATATTCAAAACATCGTTACGAATGATAACCCCGAAACGCTACTTGAACAAATGGCCAAGCAAGAGATGAAATTAACGAATAAATGGTCTTAATCAGATTTGACTAAGTTGAGAGTTCCGGTTAAATTTGGTATAATAATCGGTACGGTTGTAAGGGGGAAGTTCAATGCCAAAAGGTACTGGTAAAGTTATTGCACAAAACAAAAAAGCAAATCATGACTATTTTATAGAAGAAACATTTGAGACAGGCATGGTCCTTCAAGGTACTGAAATTAAGTCCCTTCGTGCAGGTCGTGCAAACCTTAAGGATTCGTTTGCCCGCGTTCAAAAGGGAGAAGTATTTATTTATAATCTTCATATTAGTCCTTATGAACAGGGGAATCGTTATAATCATGATCCTTTAAGAACAAGAAAGCTTTTGCTTCATAAACGTGAAATCAGTAAGCTTATTGGACTTACTAAGGAAGAAGGCTATGCACTAGTACCATTAAAGATTTATTTGAAAAATGGGTATGCAAAGCTGCTACTTGGATTAGGTCGAGGAAAGAAAAAGTATGATAAGCGTGAGGATTTAAAGAAGAAGGAAGCGAAACGTGAAATTGAACGTGCTTTTCGAGATCGACAAAAGGAATAGAATTTTCTTTACAGTAATTTACAATTGCAAAGTTTGATGCTTGTGTTATAATGACATTACAACTTAATAATACTATTAAGTAACGAAAAGCTCTGATGAGCTATTTCTTTTTCCGACAACCCAGATACCATGATTCATTTCATGACTATCATTTTATATATGGGGACGTTACGGATTCGACAGGGGTAGTTTGAGCTTAGGTTGCGAGTCGAGGGGATCGGCCTCGTTAAAACGTCAAAGCCTATAACTGGCAAACAAAACAATTCTTTCGCTTTAGCTGCTTAATAACAGTTTAAGGCGGTTCCTCCCTCCATCGTCCATGTGGTAGGGTAAGGGACTCACTCTTAGTGGACTACGCCGGAGCTCACCGTCTGAGGGCAAAGGAAGAGAATAACCAGACTAGCTGCTACAAAGCCTGTCGGTTGGCCGAGTGGTAAGCGAAATGCGAATAAATCGACTATACTCGTAGACGCTTAAGTGGCAATGCTTTTGGACGTGGGTTCGACTCCCACCGTCTCCACCAAAACATACATAACACGTTTGGTGGATAAATCTAAACGATCAAGGACAAGATCTTAATAGATCTTGTCCTTTTGTATTTCTGCGATGATATTATTGGAAGAATCTAACACAAATAAATAACTTCGCAGAACTTGATTTCTATAAAAATATAGTGTAAGATAGTAAATGTAAGTGAGAGACACAAACACAAACAAAACAATTAAATAAACCATACATCCGGAGAGGATCGCGCAGATTTTCATCTGTGAGGAAAGTCCGTGCTCGCACAGGCTGAAATGCCTGTAGTGTTCGTGCCTAGCGAAATCAGTAAGCTAGGGCAGCTTGGCTAAGGCTGAGCTGACGGCAGGGAAAGTGACCTAAGTCAATCATCTGATTGATATGGTGCGAATACCTTGAAAGTGCCACAGTGACGTAGCTTCAAAGGAAACTTTGAGGGTGGAACGAGGTAAACCCCACGAGCGAGAAACCCAAACTTTGGTAGGGGAAGTGTCTGGAGGGAACAATAACCAAAAGACACCATGACTCTTAGGAGTTATGAGATAGATGATTCTCCATCATGGTGCGAGGAGGAATCCGTTTGGAGCACTTGATGAACAAAACACGGCTTATGAGGATTGTATGGATTCTCATTTATAAAGACAGTTTTATAAAATTAAGGGGTTATAGTTTAGAAAGCTGATGATGGAAGATTCTGTTGTTATGCGTTGGTGCAATTCCAACTAACCCAGTTAAAGTCCAACGAGAGAATTGTGAAAGGGGTCAGGGCAGGAATGCAGCAGCCCTAAGCGAGGATCTTGTGTGGACTTTTTATTTACATATAATGTCTAAATATAAATAAAGGACAGTGCTTTAAATAGGGCACTATCCTTTATTTATTTGGATATATTTTGACAGCGTTATCATAACGAAAAGAAGAACCACCTTTATTATAAAAGTGCGGTATTCTTCTTCACTGGACCTGTAGAATTGCGTACGATTAGCTCAGGCTCGTATAAAATAGACTGCGGGGTGTTCCCATTCCCCTCTACGGCTGAAACAATCCATTTAGCTGCTTCTATTCCCATTTCCATTTTTGGGTGGCTTACGGATGTTAACTTGACTTCAGAAGCCTCGGCCAAGAAGGAATCGTCATACCCAATAATCGAAATATCTTCCGGAACACTTATTTCTAATTCCCGAAACATGTTTAATACATTAATTGCTAATTGATCATTGTAACAAACAATTGCGGTAGGCTTATTTTCTCCAATAAGGAAGCTCTTTAATTTTGTTAATATTGTGCTATCCTGATCTTCCGTTGTAAAGGTAATAACCATTTCAGGGAAAAACGTGATTCCATGTTCTCTAAAGGCTCGGATAAACCCCTGCATACGATGAACCCCTTGGAGATCATCTGTTTTAAATACTCCAATGATTTTTTCATGACCTAGTTCTATTAAGTGTTTAGTTGCAATATAGCCGCCGTGGTTATCATTCATAATAATATGTGAAGGCATTAATTGTGAATAGAATTGGTTAATCATTAAGTATGGAATATTATTTTGTTCCAATTCTAAATAATAGTTAATGTTTGGATTATAATTACTACTTCTCGTAGGTTCAACGATTAATCCATCAATATTTCGACTTAACATCGTTTGTAAACATTGTCTTTCCTTTTCTATATCGTTATCCGTACAAGCAAATGTTAAAGAATAGCCTTGAGTTGTAAGATAGGATTCGATTCCTTTTATGATGGACGGGAAAATATAATCTGAAATATATGTTGTGATTACACCAATATTTCTTCCATTCCCTTTTGATTTTTGTATGGTAGGTTGAGAGTGATCTAACTTGTTTGAGCAAAAGGTACCAGCACCTTGTTCTCTGTAGAGCCATCCTTCATGTACTAAATCCCCTACAGCTTGGCGAACTGTGTGTCTACTTACAGTAAACATTTTTACGAGTTCATTTTCAGAATGGATTTTGTCACCTGGTTTAACTTTACCACTAGTGATCCACTCAATTATTTCTTCTTTGAGCATATTATATTTTGTTTTTTGCGCCACGGTACCACCACCTTCCAATAATTTCTGTATCTCAATACTTATACGTACAACGATAGAGTATATTACTATCGTACCAAATAAATTAGTATTTTACTATGCCTAAATTTAATAGTAAATGAAATTGTTACAAGCTTGTACGTACATGAAAATTTGTTTTGATGAATACAATTGACATGTACGAACGAGCATATTACTATTTGAAATAAAGAGCATGCGTTTTCAAAAGTTTTTTAAAAAAATTGCAGGTGGGGCAAATAGAGTTGACTACAACTGGACAGAGGATAATCATTACCGCAAGTAACTATATTTGACGGACTTCTACCTACATGGGAAACGCTTGATGAAAAGGAACAGCATTTGGTTTTACAAGTGAGAGAATCATTCAAACTATAAATAGAAAAAATATGATTAGAAAAGGTGGAAGTAGAATGCAAAACGTAGAAACATTAAAAAATCCAATTGTAGAACAAAGGGCAGATCCATGGGTTTATAAGCATACAGATGGCTATTATTATTTTACTGCTTCTGTTCCCGAATATGATCGAATTGAAGTAAGGCGTTCGAAAACGATTCAAGGATTGGGTGATGTTGAACCTGTCACAGCATGGAAGAAGCATGAATCTGGACTTCAGAGTGCGAATATTTGGGCTCCAGAAATCCATTATATTGACGGAAAATGGTATATCTACTATGCGGCAGCTCGAGAGGATGCTATTTTTGACCATCGAATGTATGTAATCGAAAATGAATCTCAAAACCCGTTAGAAGGAAATTGGGTAGAGAAAGGTCAAGTGAAAACAGAGTGGGAATCGTTCTCGCTTGATGCTACAACCTTTGAACATAAGGGACAACTATATTACGTGTGGGCGCAAAGAGATCCTAATATTGTTGGAAACTCTAACCTGTATATCGCTAAAATGGTGAACCCATGGACAATTGAAGGACCACAGGTGATGATTACGAAGCCAGAAAATGATTGGGAAACAATCGGCTTTTTAGTAAATGAAGGTGCAGCCGTATTAAAAAGAAACGGAAAGATCTTCATGTCTTATTCTGCTAGTGCAACTGACTATAATTATTGTATGGGCTTATTATCAGCAGATGAAGATAGTGACCTACTGGATCCAAAGTCATGGACTAAGTCTAAAGATCCTGTTTTTCAAACGAATGAAGAGAATAGCCAATATGGGCCAGGACATAATAGTTTCACGGTTTCAGAAGACGGCAGTCAGGATATTCTAATCTATCATGCTCGCAACTATCGTGAAATTGAAGGCGATCCACTTTGGGATCCAAACCGCCATACACGTGCGCAAGTATTCACTTGGAATGAAGATGGAACCCCTTACTTCGGTGTTCCTGTTCCAGATGCAAAATAAATTACAGTGACCCACTATATGATCCAAATCGTCACACTTGTACAAAAAAGTTTACTTGGAATCCTGATGGAACGCCAATTTTTGGATTCCAAAATAAACCCACCTTTTAGTTTTTACATAACAGTGTTACTCATAAAATTATTAGGGAAAGGGGTATTAATAAAATGAATCAGTTACAAGGTTTTGAAGGTGTTAACTTTTATGAAATAAATTGGGATCTTAAAGGAGATTTATGGGCCCATGATCCAGTTATTGCGAAAGAAGGCTCTAAGTGGTATGTATTTCATACTGGAGATGGGATTGGAGTAAAATCATCTGATGATGGAGTTCACTGGAAACAGGTAGCCCCAATATTTTCTTCCTTACCGGAATGGTGTAAGGAGTATGTGCCTGAGAAGGATGAGAATCATATTTGGGCGCCAGACATCTATTTTCATAATGGGGTCTATTACATCTACTACTCAATTTCTACCTTTGGAAAAAATACGTCAGCCATTGGTTTAGTTACAAATACAACTTTAAATCCCGACCATCCTGATTATGAATGGAAGGATCTGGGGCATGTTATCCATTCAACAGAGAGTAATGATTACAATGCAATTGATGCCAATTTAATTTTTGATCAAGGAGGAACTCCTTGGTTAAATTTCGGTTCGTTCTGGTCAGGGATCAAGATTATCCAGTTGGATCCTGCAACAATGAAGCCGAAGGAAGGAGCTGAACTTCTCTCCATTTCAAGCAGAACTGAACAGCCAAATACGATTGAAGCTCCTTTTATCGTAAACCGAGATGGCTATTATTATCAGTTTGTATCATTTGACTTTTGCTGCCGAGGAGTGGATAGTTCCTATAATATTGTTGTAGGAAGATCAACGGAGATTACAGGACCGTACACAGATAAAAATGGTGTCTCTATGATGGAGGGTGGAGGAACATTAATTGATGCAGGAGATAGACAGCGATGGATTGGTCCAGGACATTGTGCGGTTTATTTTTCTGATAATTCCTCTATTTTAGTAAATCATGTCTATGATGCATTAAATGAAGGGAAACCAACCCTGCAAATTAGACCATTGTATTGGGATGCTGAGGGCTGGCCACATGTATAGTTATAAAAAAATAATCACCATCTTATGATTCTCTAATTCTCTAATAAAGCATAAATATATTTTAAAGCTATACACAGAAATAGTAACTTTCATTTGTCAAAACAACTTCTCGCATTATATAGTTAATATATGAATATTTAGGAGAGTGATGAAATTTTGGACAGTATACCCTATGACTCGATTATCTTGTTAGGGGCATTATTAATGTTATCAGGTTATTTTTCTGCAACTGAAACTGCACTAACCGGTGTAAATAAGTTGAGGTTGCGCAGCCTTGCTGAGAATAATAGCATTAAAGCCAAACGATCGTTAAAAATGACGGAGAGTTTTGACCAAACGTTATCAACGATTCTTATTGGAAATAACATTGTGAATATTGGAATGGCAACTGTATCGACCCAAATTGCATTGGAGATTTTCGGAAATGGGGGGAGTACAGTATTTGTCACCACCCTTGTTATTACCATCTTAATCTTAACGTTTGGAGAAATTTTACCGAAGTCATTGGCAAATCAACGGGCAGAAAAATACCTGCTACACGTTTCTTCTTCCTTATTGATAATCATGAAACTCTTTTATCCAATCACCTGGTTATTTGTAAAACTAAAGCGACTCGTCAATAAGATGATCGGTTCGAAAGGTGAAGAGCCAACCGTAACAGATGAAGATGTTAAGACGTTGTTGGAAATTGGAGAAGAGGAAGGGATATTTAAAACTACAGAAAAGGAATTAATTCATAATGCGATTGAATTCAATGATGTAGTGGTCAAAGATATTTTAACACCTCGACCGGATGTTGTTGCTGTTTCATTAAGCATGACAAATGAAGAAATAAAGGAAGTTTTCATTCAAGAAAAATATTCACGCCTACCGATTTACGAAGGTAACATTGATAAAATTGTTGGTGTGATTTCCCACCGCGACTTTTTTGAGCACTATGTACAAAATCCTAAGTTTGATATTAATCAAATCATTCGTTTACCCCTTTTTGTTATACCAACCTTTAAGGTCTCCACTCTTTTAAAGGAATTTCAGGAGAAGAAGGTGCACCTTGCCATTGTTTTAGATGAATATGGTGGTACTTCAGGTTTGGTTTCAATGGAGGATGTCATTGAAGAAATTGTCGGAGATATATGGGATGAACATGATGAAAATGAAGTTTTAATTGAAGAAATTGATCAGGATAAATATAGAGTAGATGGGAAAATGCCTGTAGAGGATTTTTGTGAAAATTTTGATTTGGTTATTTCAGAATATACATCTTCAACAATTAGTGGCTGGATTACAGAGATTTTTGGATACTTGCCGAAGAAAGGTGAGTCGATCCACTATAAGTCTATTAATATCCTGATTGAAGAAGTAACAAATAGGCGGATTCGAAAAATTTTGATAAAAAATAATGCTGAGATCACTCAATCTGCTTAACTTGCAAAATAATAAAAATCTTTATTGACAGTTTCATAAATGTCCCTTATTATTATCTCAAATAGAATATGTTTTCCCTAAAGGGGAGTAGCTTTAACAGCAAAGTCGTCACTTCGGAGTTTTACCACTCTCGGCTTTGTTGGCAACCTAAACGTTGTTAGCAAGACCTTTACCTGTTGGTAGAGGTCTTTTTTGTATATAAAAAACCTTTACCAGAAATTGCGGTAAAGGTTTTTTATTTTTCTATTAGAGAGGAGATTAAGTCATGAAAAAAAGAAAAGGAACTTTATCAGAATTAACGTTAAAAAACAAAGAAGAGCTATTAAAAGATAAAGTTCAGATTGAAAAAATTGAGAAACGCATTGAAGACCGATATTTGAAAAATAAAACATAGTGGAGGGCAAGATAAATGTTACTAAGGAAATACATGTCTCTTGTAGGAATTGGTTCAGCAAAAATTGATCTTATTTTACCTAAAGAAACGTATAAGCCTGGCGAACATATCAATGGTCATTTTCTACTTAAAGGTGGAACGATTGAACAACAGCTTAAGCGCATAGACTGTGACCTCGTAAAGGTGGATCAGGTTTTGGAAAAAGAGGAAGTGATCGATTCTACGACAATCTTAACATCGCATTTGATTAAGTCGGAAGAAGCGAATGAAATCCCTTTTACATTTAAACTTCCGAAAACCTTGCATTGTTCAGACGAGGAAATATCATATCGATTCAAAACAAAACTAACCTTCAAAGAAGGTGTAAAGAGTATAGATCAAGATATTATACAAATTATTTAGTTAATATGAGAGGAAAGGAAGATACTTGTGTAAATAATCGACTTCTATCAAAAGATAAATAATCATGATAAGGAGAAGCGATTATAGTTGAGAATGAAACTTAGGAACATCTTTATAA
>JBEQAC010000095.1:0-11544 GCA_041640535.1 Bacillaceae bacterium | reverse complement strand
ACACGATTGTGTTGAACCTGAAATCAAGCACAAAATCAGAAGTGATCGATGAATTAGTGAATAAACTAGATACAGCAGGAAGATTATCTGATAGAACGAGGTTTAAAGAAGCGATTCTTACACGTGAAGCTCAAAGTACAACAGGAATCGGTGAAGGGATTGCAATACCACATGCTAAAACTAATGCAGTAAAAACTCCTGCAATCGCATTTGGTCGTTCAAAAGCGGGTATTAATTATGAGGCATTAGATGGACAAAGCAGTCATTTATTTTTTATGATTGCTGCAAGTGAAGGTGCGAACAATACACATCTAGAAACACTCGCTCGTCTTTCTACTTATTTAATGGATCATGATTTTCGAACAAAATTATTGGACGCAACTTCAGAAGATGAAATTTTAAGAGCCATTGATGAAAAAGAGGCATCTGAAAAAGAAGAGGTTGTACAAACAGGTCATTCATCTAAAGGTAAATTATTAGCTGTTACAGCTTGTCCAACAGGAATTGCACATACGTATATGGCGGCTGATGCATTGAAAAATAAAGCAAAAGAACTTGGAGTTAACATTAAAGTTGAAACAAATGGTTCTGGTGGAGTAAAAAATGCTTTAACTGCTCAGGAAATTGAGGAAGCAACCGCTATTATTGTAGCTGCTGACACAAAGGTAGAAATGAGTCGTTTTAATGGAAAAGTTGTAATAGAAGTTCCTGTAGCTTCAGCCATACGTAAGCCGCAAGAATTAATTGAAAAAGCGATCAACAAAAATGCTCCTGTTTACGAAGCTGGAACTGGTAAAGTACAGAGTGCTGAAAAAGAGCCAGGACAAAAATCCGGTTTTTATAAGCACTTAATGAATGGAGTATCGAACATGCTACCATTTGTTGTTGGTGGTGGTATTTTAATCGCGTTATCGTTCATCTTTGGAATTAAAGCATTTGATCCAAATGATCCTTCTTACCATCCGATTGCGGAAGCATTAATGACAATTGGTGGAGGAAATGCCTTTGGTCTTATGATTCCTGTTTTAGCAGGATTCATTGCAATGAGTATTGCTGATCGACCTGGATTCGCACCAGGTATGGTTGCTGGATTTATGGCTGCTACTGGTGGAGCTGGATTCTTAGGTGGATTAATCGCTGGTTTCTTGGCAGGTTATATCGTTGTAGGCTTAAAACGTGTATTTAGCGGTTTACCTCAATCCTTAGAAGGAATCAAACCAGTACTGCTTTATCCACTTTTTGGGATATTGATTACAGGACTTATTATGATGTTCTTAATTATTGATCCTGTTAGAGCTCTTAACGAAGGTTTAACTGCTTGGCTACAAGGTTTAGGGACAGGTAATCTTGTATTACTAGGATTATTATTGGGTGGTATGATGGCAGTTGATATGGGAGGTCCTATTAACAAAGCCGCTTTCACGTTCGGTATTGCTATGATTGATGCAGGAAATCTTGCCCCACATGCGGCAATTATGGCTGGTGGGATGGTTCCCCCACTTGGTTTAGCTTTAGCCACTCAACTTTTTAAAAGAAAATTCACAAAAGCAGAAAGAGAAGCAGGAAAAACAAACTATATTATGGGTGCTTCCTTTATTACAGAAGGAGCAATCCCGTTTGCGGCAGCTGATCCTGGTCGTGTAATTCCATCTTTAATCGTAGGATCTGCTGTAGCTGGAGCATTGTCCATGATGTTTGGAATTGGTTTGCCAGCTCCTCATGGGGGTGCATTTGTTATTCCATTAGTAGAAGGTAACCCACTGATGTATTTACTTGCCATTATTATTGGTTCTGTCGTTACAGCAGTAATGGTTGGACTATTAAAAAAGGATATAAAAGAATAATGATTAGAATGGTCAATCTTCGATAAGATTGGCCATTTTTTTGTATGAAAAGTATAGGGCAGGGGAAATTAATTGTAAGATTTTATCTGGAGGTCGTTATGAAAAAGACACTTTTATCATTTATTGGGCTATGTCTTCTCCTTACATTTGCTTTGCCTGTTAATGCTGATTCAGATAAACTGCAAGCTGCGATTATTATTGATGATTTTGGTGGAGGCATCGGAGGTGTAAGAGATTTTTTAGATGGTGAGATTCAGATTACAGCTGCTGTTATGCCGTTTACAGAGAAATCAACGGAGCATGCATTATGGGCACACAAAAATGGGATTGAGGTCATGATTCATTTACCTATGCAGCCTAAAAAGGGGAAAATGTCTTGGTTAGGACCGAATCCGATTACAAAAAATCTTTCACCAGAGGAAGTAAGAGAAATTGTTCGAAAAGCAATTGAAAGTGTGCCTCATGCTAAAGGGTTGAATAACCATATGGGATCATTAGCTGTGGAGGATGAAACCATTGTCAGAGCGATTGTAGAAGTAGCAAAAGAGCATCAAATGTATATCGTTGATAGTGGTACAAGTGGTCGTTCCAAGTTTCCAAAGGTAACGAAGGAATTAGGTGTACCAATGATTAGCCGAGATGTGTTTTTAGATGATATCTCATCAATCCCATATGTAAGGAAGCAAATGCTAAAGCTTGCAAAAATTACGGAAAAAACGAAAAAAGGAGTAGCTATTGGACATGTCGGTGCAACAGGGCGAATATGCTCTCTAGGGGTATTCCAATCACTTCCTGAATTTAAAAAGCGAAACATTGAAATTGTACCTGTATCAACCTTATTAGAAAATGAATTAAATGAAAAATACTTTCATTTTTTAAATTAAAAAATACTCAAGGTCTTTGTCATGGCAATGGGGTTAGTGCCATGATATAGACCTTGAGTGAAATCATTAAAACTTTTCTAATTTTTTTAATAATATATTGGCTCTTACAGAACCATTTTGATTCAGCTTAGAGATAATTTTCATCCGCATCTGGTCATTCAATTTTTCGTACAAGATGTACGCTTTAAAATCATCCGAGGTAATAAGCTTACGGTAGATTTTTGATGCTTCTTTATCTATGGGGTCCATATAATGCTTTCGTTCTCCCTTCGATAAGAATTTTTTAATAATTTTAACTGAAAATTCTGTGTTTGTAAATATTTAACATTTAAATATAGATTAAAAGATTTTTATTGATTAAAAAATTACACTTTTAATAGTTTATTAGGATTATACTGTACTTTTGGCTTCTTATACAACTAAAAAGGTTTTCCATTTGGATGATACTTCTATTTCTATACATATTCAGTAAAACGCATATTATCTCTGTTGTAAATGAAAATAAGTTTTGATAAAGTACAATATGAATTGGTCAAATTAATGAAGGGATGAATAAGCAGATGAATACTCAGTTTGTAATAGATGCATTTCAAAAAGTAAGACAAAAAAATCCACTTGTACATAATATCACGAATGTAGTTGTTACTAATTTTACTGCGAACGGTCTTTTAGCTCTTGGTGCCTCTCCTGTTATGGCTCATGCGATTGAGGAAGTTGCAGATATGGTCAAAATTGCCGGTGCACTCGTTCTTAATATAGGGACATTAACTTCTACAACAATCGAAGCCATGATTGTGGCGGGAAAAGCAGCGAATCAATCGAATATTCCTGTAATCCTAGACCCTGTAGGTGCGGGAGCAACACCTTTTCGTACTGAAACAGCCAAAAGAATTTTAGAAGAAGTTAAAGTTTCGGTTTTAAGAGGGAATGCTGCAGAGATTGCCAATGTCATTGGTGAGGCTTGGCAAATCAAGGGCGTCGATGCTGGAGAAAATCAGGGGGATATAGCTCAGTTAGCAAAGAAAGCGGCAACTAAATTAAATACCGTAGTCGTTATAACTGGTAAAGATGATTGCATCTCAAATGGTACTGAATCCAATGTTGTTCATAACGGTCATGCAATGCTTACAAAAGTAACTGGAACAGGATGTTTATTAACAGCTGTAATAGGTGCCTTTTTAGCTGTGGAAGAGGACTTAGTGAAGGGAGCTACGTCTGCAATTTCATGCTATGGGGTTGCTGCTGAACTAGCAGCGGAAAGGAAAGAGAATGAGGGACCCGGTAGTTTTCAAGTAGAGTTTTTGAATCAATTATATTTATTAACAGAAGATACGATTAAGTCCCGTGTAAGAGTAAGTCAGCTTTAAGATAGAAAAAAGAGGCTGTTCCCATCCTATTTGGTGAACAGCCTTTCCTTTTATATCAGCGATCATGAAACTCTTTTAACTTGTCTTTAAGGATCTTACCTACTTGCTCAAGATCTTTTTTGCCTTCTTCTATTACTAGTTTCCACTTGGAGTCTTCTTCAAGAACCTCTTTTAACCTCGATCCTTCTTCTCTCAATTTTTCTTCAAGTTGTCCTGCTTTTTCAATGAGTTGTTCTTTTGTAATGGAAGGTTTTGGTTCTTTGCCAGCAAGTTGATCGTTGATTGAAACAACCTCGAACTCCCCAGGATCAACATATTCTATCGTTCGTTCCATAATTGCTCGAAACAGGGGTACAGCAGCTTCGGAGCTACTGTTCGTTAAATAATATTCTCTGTCTGTTTTATCATAGCCAAGCCATACTGTTCCTACGATGTTTTGAGTATACCCTACAAACCAAAGATCCTTTGATCCACTAATATCATTATACGGAAGCTGTGTTGAGCCTGTCTTTCCAGCTAATGCGACTCCATTTAATTTTGTCCCTTTACCAGTACCAGATTCTACTACATTTAGTAACATGGAGGTCATATCATTTGCTACCTTTTTAGAGGTAACGCGGACTGTTTTTGTTTCACGGTCAGCAATAATATTACCTGTTGGTCCAACGATCTTTTTTATTAGATAACTTTCATTACGTTTTCCACCGTTTGGAAACGCAGCATAACTTTCAGCTAATTGAAGTGGAGATATTCCTTTATACATCCCACCTAATGCAATTCCTAAAGCCTCATCTTCTTTTTCAAGCTTAATACCAAACCGTTTTAATGAATCTAACCCACTTTCTAGTCCAATCTCATTCAGTAACCAAACCGCAGGGATATTAAGTGAATCTTGTAAGGCTTCATACATCGTCACTTCACCCTTATATTTGTTCGAAAAATTCTTTGGAGAATAATCTCCAAAGTTCATTGGTTCATCTACAAGGATAGAGCTTGCTTCATACCCTTTTTCTAGTGCCGGTGTATAAACAGCTAATGGCTTCAATGTTGAACCCGGTTGTGTTCGAATATGTGTTGCTCTATTAAAGCCACGAAATACATAATCCCCCCGACCACCTACTAATCCTAGAACTCCACCAGTTTGTGGATCAAGCAAAACAGCTCCACTTTGGACTAGAACTCCATTTTTACCTTTTGGAAAAAGGTAATCTTGCTTGTAAACATTTTCTAATATGGATTGAAGGTTTTGATCCATTTCAGTGTAAATGCGATAGCCTCTTGTTAAAATTTCATCCTGTGTTAACCCAAATTCATTAATTGCTTCATCAAGGACGGCATCCACGTAGTATGGATAATTTCTTTGAATAAAGCTCCCACCGCCGTCCTTTAGAACAATGGTTTCTGCAACAGCTGTTTCATATTCTTTCTCACTAATCATTCCAATTTCAAGCATTTTTGAAAGCACGACATCTCGTCGATTCATCGCCCTGTCATAATTTTTATATGGATCTAACGCAGAAGGTGCCTGTAACAATCCAGCTAGTAATGCTGCTTCACTAATACTTACTTGACGAATATTTTTATCAAAATATTTTTTTGATGCATGATTAATCCCCCATGCACCACTTCCGAAATAAACTTGATTTAAATACATTTGTAAGATTTCATTTTTTGAGTAATTCTTCTCGATTTCGACTGCTAAGAAAAGCTCTTCAACCTTTCGTTTGTAAGATTTTTCGTGTGACAGTAAAGCGTTTTTCGTTAATTGTTGGGTGATCGTACTACCCCCACCTGTAATTCTTCCTGAAATTAAATTATTAAAAAAAGCTCTTGTAATTCCTTTAATATCAAAACCATTATGCTCATGGAAACGTTGATCCTCAATGGCAATTACAGCATTTGTGACATGTTCTGGAAGTTGATCAATCGTAACTCCTTGAGTTCGATTGGTTGAGAGTAAAGTCGCCACATCATCATCCTTATCATAAATGACGGTAGCCTGATTTAATCCATCTGCTAACGATTGTACATTTGCGGTGCTAGCCATGTATGCAAAAAAGAGCATAGAAACGAGTATAATCATACAAAAAAGTAAAAGTATGATTTTAGTAATATGTTTTTCTTTCCAAAAACGTATAGCAGCTTCTTTCAAACGTTTAATACGATTCATTTTTTCTCCTATTCTTTCAAATTAATATAGTTTAAAAGGAAATGATCCTTATAAAATTACAGTCACTATCTTTCTTTTTATCATGATATCACAAAAAATACTATCTATATTTTTATGGCAATATGTGCAATCTAAATAGTATGAGATATATCTTAATCGTTTTGATTTTTTTATGTTTTGGATTTTTTCCATTAACAGTAGAAGCGGATGAATTGGTAAAAGTTAAGCTAGTTAAAGATATTGGAAACACGACTGAAGTTACGTTCTCTTTACATGGTGAGTATCTGACACTTGATCCTACTTTGAATCTAAAGGAAGGAGTGACATACAAACTATCCTTAAAAGGTGGGAAGTTCTTTTTATCTGATGGAAAAAACATAAGTGAGATTAATGGGTCCGTTATGTTAATCCCAGCCCTCTATTCGAAAGAAAATTATATGAAAGTGAATAACAAGCCATATTTAGGACTTATAGAGTTTACAAAGGAATCTACTCATATCCGTCCTATCAATCAGCTACCACTTGAAGACTATTTAAAGGGCGTAGTTCCGTTTGAGGTTTTTCCTACTTGGAAGCTTGAAACGTTAAAAGCCCAGGCATTGGCCGCACGAACGTACGCATATACACATCTTCACGATGTAATGGATGATACCATCCAATTTCAAGTGTATGGAGGCTATACTTGGGATCCGAATACAACAAAAGCTGTTGAAGAAACCGCAGGAGAAATTATTACAAATGATCAGCAGCCAATCGCAGCCTTTTATTCTGCAAGCAATGGTGGGATTACTGAAAGTAATGCGAATGTATGGGGAGGAGAACCTATTCCCTATTACCCTATTCAAAAAGACCCTTATGATCCTATTCATCCTTGGGAATTTAGCTTCAATCAAGATCAAATTGATTTAGAGAAAATCAACTGGGACAACCCGAATTGGTGGGACGAAACATTTGAAGAGGATGAAAAAGTCACCTTGCAAATGAAAAAATATTTAGAACGAAATGGATATTTAGGAGATATTAAAATTTTATCCATACCTAAATTCAAACTTATTCCAGTACAAACCGAATCCTGTCGTTCAATAAAAGGATCAATCGAAATAGTTTTCTTACATCGCCTTTTTGACGGAACCGTTGTTGTTGAAAAGCAATCGATGATAGATGAAAAGTTAAATAAAATAAGACCAATGATTGGTGGAGACATTTTTAGAAGTTATTTATTGGATTCTTTAGAACTTAAAGATAAAGTCTATACGTTAAAGGGAAGAGGATATGGTCATGGTGTTGGGATGAGTCAGTGGGGTGCTAGTGTGATGGGGGATAAGGGGAAAACCTATAAAGAAATACTTGAATTTTATTTTCCGAATACAAAAATTTTAAAAATAAAGGATTTGAAGAAGATAGACAAGCCATAAACTTGTCTATTTTTTTATTTTCTCGTAGACAAATGAGGATGGTTAAAATATAATAATCTAAATTACATAAATCATATTGGTTTACTAGGGATTATGAAAAGGGGGGAAATACATCATGACAATGGAGATTATGATTGTTTTAGTGGCCGTTGTTGGTATGTTGGTTTGTTTAATAAAGGAGGTCTCTAGACCTGAATTTATCGTTTTTTGTACATTGGCTGTCTTAATGTTAGTTGGAATAATTAGTCCTGAGGATGCCTTAAAAGGGTTTGCGAATGAAGGGATGTTAACCATTGCTTTACTATTCATTGTAGCTGGTGCTGTACAACAAACCGGATTTCTAACTCATATCGTTAGTGGGGTACTAGGAAAAGGAAACAATCCAAAATTATCGTTAATCAAAATGATGGTGCCAATTTCAGGATTATCGGCTTTTCTAAATAATACTCCGATTGTCGTCATGTTTACCCCTGTTATTAGAAAATGGTGTAATGAACATAATCTTGCTCCTTCGAAATTTTTGATTCCACTATCATATGCAACGATTTTTGGAGGAACCATTACGTTAATTGGGACATCTACTAATCTCCTTATTCACGGATTAATGATTGAAGGTGGAATGAAGGGTTATAGTATGTTTCAGTTAGCTATTGTAGGGATTCCTGCTGCCATTGTTGGAATCATTTTCATGAGCACTGTTGGTTATCGCTTATTACCAACGAGGAAGACTTCAGAAGAAACTTTTAATGAAAATACGAGAGAGTATCTATCTGAAATGATCGTAGAACAAAATTCTCCGATTATAGGGAAAACGGTTGAAGAGGCGGGGCTAAGAAACTTAACAGGTTTATACTTATTTGAAATTATACGTAAAGATGGAGAAAGGGTAGCTCCAATTACCTCTCAACATAAAATTAAAGAAGGAGACAGACTTATCTCTACTGGATTAATTTCAACGATTTTTGAAGTTCAGAATATGAAAGGGTTAAGGGTTGAAACTGGTTCAACAATTAAACTATCAGACTTGAAAAATGGAAATCAAGTGTTAGTGGAGGCCATTGTCTCACATGAGTCCAACTTAATAAATAAATCAATAAAACAAAGTAAGTTTAGAATGAAATTCGGAGCAGGTGTTATCGCAGTTCATCGCAATGAGGAGAGAATAAATAATAAGGTGGGTGATATCGTATTAAAACCGGGGGATACATTATTGCTATTAGCAGGGAAGGACTTTGTAAACCGCTGGTCAACTTCAAAGGATTTTTATATCTTGAATCCTGTTGAGACTCCTACTGTTATAGATCGAAAAAAGTCTCTTATTGCAGTGTTAACTCTGATTACGATGGTCCTACTAGCTACATTTGAAGTAATGACCATGTTAAAAGCAGCAACTGCTGCAGTCTTAGTGTTATTTTTAACGAAAACCATCACGTTAGAGTCGGTAAAAAAATATGTTCATTTAGGAGTATTGTTGCTTATTGCGAGCGCTATTGGTATAGGGAAAGCACTTGAGCAAACAGGTGCAGCTGCATATATTGCTGATCATCTAGTCGCCGCTACCACGGGTTTCGGGATACTTGGAATATTAATTGTTATTTACTTAATTACAACTATATTTACAGAAATTATTACAAATAATGCAGCTGTCGTTTTAATGTTCCCAATTTCATTAGCCATTGCCACACAGGTTCATGTCGATCCAATGGCATTCTTTGTTGCAATAACCGTAGCTGCGTCTGCAAGCTTTGCTACACCGATCGGTTATCAAACAAATTTAATCGTGTATGGACCAGGAGGTTATCGCTTCTCAGATTATTTAAAAGTAGGGATTCCATTAAATCTTTTGTATCTAATTGTAACAGTCATTATTAGCTATTTTGTTTGGTTATAAAAATTACATGCCTGTGGGGAGAGGATAGAAATGTTAGTTAATCAATTCAATGTTATGCAAGGTGCCGAAGAATTTTTCACTAAAGGGAGTAAGGAAATAGGGATATTATTATGCCATGGATTTAACGGTACACCGCAGAGTATGAAAAGATTAGGTGAGTTATTTTCTAAAAAGGGCTATACTGTTCTTGCTCCAAGACTTCGTGGACATGGTACACATATTGATGAGTTTAAAACGGTAAGTTATCATGACTGGATTTCTGACTTGATAGATGCATATAATAAAATGAAACAAGAGTGTCATACTGTTTATATCTTAGGGCAATCAATGGGAGGAACACTTGCATTAAATTTGGCAAGTAAGCTTGATGATCTAGCAGGTATTATCACGCTTAACGCAGCAATTGAGGTACCTTGTTATGAACAATATAAGACGATGATGTCACCTTTTACTTTAAAAGAGGGGAAACCAGATATTAAGGATGAGTCTGTTTTTGAAATAACCTATGAAGAGGTACCCATTCAAGCAATCCATCAATTGTTAAAGCTTATTGATGTAACAAAAAAAGAATTGGGTAATGTTCAATGTCCAGCCTTATTTATCAAGTCAAGTATTGATCATGTTGTTCCACCTCACAGTACAGATTTTATTTATAAAAAAGTTGGCTCAACAATTAAAGAAGTCGCAACATTATATAACTCTTATCATGTTGCTTCCATGGACTTTGATAAAGAAGAAATCGCTACTGTTTCGAGTCAATTCATCAACCAAAGATTAAAAGATTAAGGACTCAATTGAGTCCTATTTTAATGAAAAGGCTGTTTTCTAAAAGATTGTCGTTTTAAAAACGAATTTAGAAGGGGCTCACTTGATTGGAACGGAAGGTGTGTGACTCCTGCAGGATCTGCAGGAAGGATGAGACCCCGCAGGCACGAGGAGGCTCATCACCTGCCCCGCGGAAAGCACACACCTGGAGTGAAAATCAATATACCTTCGTTAAATAGCAACAAACTTTATGAAGAGAGCCTAATGAAAAAGTATTTGGATATGTATGGTAAACTAAAAAATAATTGATAATTCGATCATGGCAGAATATAATCGAAAATGATAATGGTTATCATCTAAGGGAAACGAGGTTTTAAAATTGCAGCATATCACGACAGAGTCACTTTCAATTGGATACGGAAACGGTGATATTGTCACTGATTTAACCATGAATATACCAAAAGGTAAAATCACGTCATTAATTGGTGCAAATGGCTGTGGTAAGTCTACCATTCTAAAAACAATGGCCAGAATTCAAAAGGCGACAAAGGGACAGATTTATTTAGATGGAAAGGCAATCAGTCAATTATCAACAAAAGAAGTAGCAAAAAAAATGGCTATTTTACCGCAAACACCTGAAGCACCCTCAGGTATGACTGTTTATGAGTTGGTATCTTATGGGAGATTTCCCCACCAAAAAGGACTAGGGAAGCTCACTCAGTACGATAAAGACCTGATTGAATGGGCCCTGAAAGCAACAGGTATGTTGGAGTTTTATGACCGTCATATTGATGAGCTCTCAGGAGGTCAACGACAACGAGTATGGATTGCCATGTCATTAGCACAAGAAACAGATCTCGTATTACTCGATGAACCAACAACCTACCTGGATATGGCTCATCAGTTAGAGATTTTAGAGCTATTAAAAAAATTAAATGTAGAAGAAAAAAGAACCATCGTCATGGTTTTACATGATATTAATCAAGCAGTTCGATTTTCTGATTATATTTGTGCACTAAAAAATGGGGCAATTGTCCAATTTGGTTTAGCAGAAGACATAATGACAAAAGACATATTAAGAGAAGTGTATAATATCGATGCTACATTAGGACAAGATCCAAAAACAAAAAAGCCAATATGTTTAAGTTATGATTTAGTGAGTGAACCTACCAATCACCAGGTGCTTCAAAAGATTTAGAGTGAATGAA
>JBEQAC010000094.1:0-11681 GCA_041640535.1 Bacillaceae bacterium | reverse complement strand
CTCTTTAGGACAACAACGTTTTGCTCCTTTTCCATAAACAGCTTCATCCGATTGAACCTGATGAATCCCCTTTTCTTTTGCAATCACTGAGATATCCTCCGTTGATAGGGATGGATTTAAAATGTAAGAGGCAATCAAGCAATCAAAGAATACTCCATTTAAATCAATGTCCTTCCAACGTAATGCAACAATTGCCCGTTTTCCATCGTAGACAGTTTTTTTGTTCTTCGCATTTGATGCCCATTCTTTAAACTTGCTTGATTGTAGAGCAACTTCTGTAGGAATAAAAAAGGATCCATTTTCATTGACGATGGAGAATCCTTGGATGTCAGATTTATGGTAATTTTCTTCCATAACCTCGACAATAAAGGTTGAATCAGCCGTCAAGTGGTCGTCTAGAAGTTCACTTACAATTTCAAAATGGATTTCCTCAAGTGCTTCAGGTTCTGCAATTACTTCTATTTTATCTAACAATGAGTTAAAACCTAACTCTTTAAATAGATCAATCACTTTTTTCTCGTCATATCCTTCATATTCAATGTCTTCAAGTGATACTTCAATAGGAGCTTCTTTATAAATTGTTGCTAGTTGCTTACTAATCACAGCTTGATCCTTAAATTCTTCAAGTTTTTCTTGTAGCTTCTTGCCACTTACTTTGTCTGTATTTTCAAGCAATGCTTCTAAACTTCCAAAATCTTTTAATAGTTTTAACGCTGTTTTTTCCCCAACGCCTGGGACTCCTGGAATGTTATCAGAGCTATCTCCCATTAATCCCTTCATATCAATGATCTGTTTCGCAGTTATTCCATATTTTTCTTCAATAAAGGCAGGAGTGTACGAATCAACATCAGTGATCCCCTTTTTTGTAATATCCACTGTTATTTTATCCGTTGCAAGTTGAGTTAAATCTTTATCCCCAGAAATCACTTTTACCTCAAAGCCTTCCTGCTCTGCTTTAACTGACAGAGTTCCAATAATATCATCTGCTTCATAATTCTCTAACTCATATCGAGAAATTTGGTAAGCATCTAATAGCTCTCGAATAAAAGGAAATTGTTCGGAAAGCTCAGGTGGTGTTTTTTGGCGCCCACCTTTATACTCACTAAAAGTAGAGTGTCTGAATGTAGTTTTTCCTGCGTCAAATGCAACCAACATATGAGATGGTTTCTCTTGCTCCATTATTCTCATAAGCATCATCGTAAATCCATATATTGCATTGGTATGTACGCCCTTATCATTATTTAAAAGGGGTAAGGCAAAGAAAGCACGATATGCTATACTATTTCCGTCTATCAGGACTAATTTTTTACTCAAGTTAGATCCTCCTTGATCTTCTGTACTTTGTCTTATATTTTATCATGTTAAAATGAGAAAGGAAAAATGTAGACTGTGCTTTATTCATTCTTAAAACAAACAAAAAAAACAGACCCTTTTTTAAGGATCTGTTTATAACTTAAATAAATTAAGCTTTGTTTACGTTAGCAGCTTGTGGTCCACGGTTACCTTCAACGATTTCAAAAGTTACTGTTTGACCTTCTTCTAATGATTTGAAACCTTCGCCTTGAATAGCTGAGAAGTGAACAAATACATCGTCTCCACCTTCGCGCTCGATGAATCCGAAACCTTTTTCTGCATTAAACCATTTAACTTTACCTTCTAACATTTTGTTTCCTCCTAGTGTGCTTACACACATTGTAATACTATTCTTGCTCTGAGACTATTTCAAGACGAAAAGCGTTTTATAACTTGTTCTATCCAAACATTCCGAACAAAAATAATTCTCCTTAATTTTAACAGTAAACAACATTCTTAGCAAGTGTTTAAAAATCCCAGATTAAAAACGCTACCATTCTCCTATCATTTTTTATTGCATATATCCCATTAAGATTCGAGCATATGGAGAATCTGAAGGAAGAATAATCACTGTTTTTCCATTAATGGTCTTTTTATATGATTCTAATGTTCTGTATAAGCTGTAGAATTCCGGGTCTGCTGAGAAGGTTTCATTATAAATTCGAGCCGCCTCCCCTTCTCCTTCGCCCCGGATTACTTCGGCATCAGCTTTTGCTTTTGCAAGTAATTCAGTCACTTCACGATCAGTTTGAGCAATAATTCTATTTTTTTGAGCGTCACCCATTGATAAATATTCTTGTGCGGTTGATTCACGTTCAGAAATCATACGGGTAAATACAGATTGTTCATTTTCAGTTGGTAAATCTGTTCGTTTCATTCGAATATCAGTTACAACAATTCCATAGTTATCATTTTGTAATAGCTCATTTACTCGTTCCGTAATACGGTCATTCAAGCTTCCTCGGGAAGATTTTTCATCATTAATGATTTCATCATAATTTAATTGACCTAACTCCGTTCGAATGGCTGAATAGACAAACTCATCCAATTTTGCTTCCGCATTTATAACCGTTCTAGTGGTCGCAATCATCTTCCTAGGATCTTCTACACGCCATAATGCATAGTTATCAATTATCATTCTTTTCTTATCACGTGTATTAATCTCTGCTTCCTTTACATCATAGACCATTTGATATTTCGGTAAGGTTTCGACTGTTTGAATGAAAGGGATTTTATAGCTTAAACCTGGTGTAGACTCAATGCGGATGACCTCACCGAATTGTCGAATGACTTTATATTCACCTTCTTTTACAATCAGTAAGTTTGATAATATCACACCAATGATTACTAGGATAATGACAAGTATGATTCCACCCCTAGTATACTTTTTCCAACTATCTGTGTGATTACGCTCATTCATATCAATAATGTTATCATTACTCATTTCGGTTATTCCCTCCCTCTACAGCCGGTGTTGTTGGTCTTTGTTCTTCAAGAGGACGAATTGGAAAATATTTCATCGTATTTCCATCATCATTCATAATATAAATTTCTGCTCCAGGCAGGACTTGGTCAAGTGTTTCAAGGACAAGACGCTGTTTTGTAATAACTGGAGAATTTTTGTATTCATTGTAGAGTTCATTAAAGATGGCTACATCCCCACGAGCTTGCTCAATACGAGCTGCACGATCTCCTTCTGCTTTTGAAATAATTGCATCTTTCTCCCCTTCCGCTTCTTGTGTACGCTGATTACGATATTTATTTGCTTCATTAATTTTCGTATTCATCGTTTCACGGGCATCGGTTACATTCGTAAAAGCTTTACGTACATCTGCATTTGGAAGCTCAACATCTTGAAGCTTAACAGCGATGACAGAGATACCGATATCATATTTTTCTATTAGTGACGTCAGAAGTTCTCGCACCTCAGCTTCAATTTCTGCTTTACCAGAAGTTAATGCATCATCAATTCTTGTGCTACCAATAATACTTCTAAGGGAGGCTGATGTTGCATTATAAAGAATTTGCTCTGGATCCTGAGAATTATATAAAAAAGTCGCAGGATCTGTAATTTTCCATTGAACAACAAGATCTGCTAAAACGATGTTTTCATCACCGGTAATCATTTTCGTTTCATCTGCATATTCCACAATTTGACCGTTATTATTCTGTTCATAACCAAATTGCAAACTAAAGTTTACGGCTGGCAATACTTCAACATTCTGAATTGGCCACGGTAATTTAAACTTAAGACCTGGTTCAGTAATTGGCTCTCCCGCTTTCCCGAAAGTTAAAATGACTGCCTGCTCTGATTCGTCCACTGTGTACCATGATGTAGTCGCAACAACACCAAGTATAAGGACGAGTAATGAAAGAGCAATAATGGTATATATCCTTTTGATGCTTATCATTCGTTTCCCCTCTTTCCCACAATTTTTCTCTTTATATTTGTATTACGATTATATAATAAAAAGGTTTCAAAAATATAACTGTTTAGTTTTACCAGTAAAAAAAATAGTGAGGACGATTGTCCTCACTTTCCAATGTTCATCCTAGGATGAAGGGGTTTTTCATAATCATATTACAACTTGTTTATGAAGGTAGAATCAATTCACTGTAAAGATATTGTAAAGATTTCTCAAATTTTCTTAAATTTTATTGTGAAGGTAGTTCCTTTACCAACTTGGCTCTTTACAGAAATTGATCCCTGATGTGCTTCAATGAGATGCTTTACAATCGCTAAGCCCAAACCTGTTCCTCCAGAATTACGACTTCTCGCTTTATCCACTCGATAAAAACGCTCAAATATCCTAGAGATTTCCTTTTCTTCAATCCCAATCCCCGTATCAGTAACCGTTATTTCAACATAGTCCTCTTTTATACGAATATCAACTTTAATTTTTCCACCTTTAGGTGTGTATGCAATTGCATTATTAACTAAATTAATAAAGATCTGTTTTAAACGATACACATCACCTTTTACAAGAACTGGATCATGATTATAAGAAAGGTCTAATCGTATTTCCTTTTCTTCTGCCCGACCTTTTAGCATGATAAACACATCTTCAATTGTTTCTTTCATATTTACTTGTTGAATGTTTAATTTAAACCCCTGTTGTTCTACCTTTGTTAGTTCTAATAAATCTTCAATTAATGTTTGTAAACGATGGCTTTCCTTTAAAATAATAGACAGAAAGTTTTCTAACGTCTCCCGATCATTCAATGCTCCATCCAATAATGTCTCCGAAAAACCTTTTATAGAGGTAATCGGTGTTTTTAACTCGTGTGAAACATTTGCTACGAAATCTTTTCTCATTTGCTCCAGTTTTTTCAACTCTGAAATATCATGAAAAACAAGGACAACACCTTTCCATTCATCATTTATACCAATTATAGGTGCACCATATACTTCAAAGTGTCTTCGCTCAATCCCTAATGAAATAAGTAGTTGTTTCTTCATTTTTTCTTCTGTCATAAACACTTCTTCTATAAGTGAAATAATCTCTTTATGTTCAATTACTTCATAATACAACTCATTTAAATATTCAAGTGACTTAACAGAAAAAACTTCCTTATAAGCCTTATTCACAAGGTTAACATACCCCTTACCGTCAATCAGTAAGAGCCCACTCCCCATATTTTCAATAAGAGTGCGTAATCGATCTTGTTGCATCTCATGTGCTTTTGTTACTTCCTGAAGATTTCTTGCTAGAATATTAATCGATTCACTCAACATTCCTGTTTCATCTAAATGCTCTTCATATGTTCTAGCATGATAATTTCCCTTTGCAAGCTCCATCGCTACCTTTGTAGCGGAATCAATAGGTCTAGTATATTGAGTTGTAATCTTTACTCCTAACATAAAAATGACAATAAATGCTAAACCAAGACTAGTAATTAACAACATCCAGATTTGCTGATTTATTTTATTTAAAGAATCAACTGGTGAGCTTAATACAACATAGCCTTGAAAAAGACCATTGTTTTTAAGAGGTACACCATAATAATACATATCAAATCTGTCTTCTATTACGTGAAACTCTTTCTTTTCGGATAAATAATTTTGTATAACTTCTTCGATTGTTCCGTCATCTGAATATCCTACGTCAGGATTATCCCATGAAGAATCAAGATGGATGGAACCATCCACATTTAAGATCGTAATTCGTGTCTGTAAAGATTCACTTATCGTAAAAATCTTTTGCCTTAAGTTTGAGTGATTAAGCCCTTCTTCATTTATAAAAAAGGCAACTAGATTTGCCTCTTTATCCATTCGCTCATTAAACGTGTTTAAATAAAAGCTTTTAAATATTTGTCCAAGTAATAATCCTAATCCGATTAATACAACAATGATTAAGGTAATAAAGCCAAACAAAAGCCTTGAGCGGAACCTACTCATCCACTTTCGGCTCCTCTAGTTTGTAACCTAATCCCCTAATTGTTTTAATATAAATCGGCTTTTTTGTATCGGGTTCAATTTTTTCACGAAGATGACTAATATGGACATCTACAATTCTTGTGTCTCCAGCAAAGTCATAATTCCAAACTGCACTTAATAATTGATCACGAGTTAATACTCTTCCTTTATGCTTAGCTAAATAAACAAGTAGTTCAAATTCCTTTGGAGTCAACTCTAATCGTTCATTGTTATAATAAGCCTCATAATGCTCAGGTAATATAACTAATTCAGCGATTTGAAACCTTTCCGTATTATCTTTCTCATCGATTTGTTGATCAACATTCATTGCACTTCTTCGTAAGATTGCCTTTACTCGTGCAACTACTTCCCTTGGACTAAATGGTTTTGTTAGATAATCATCCGCACCCAGTTCGAGTCCAAGAACCTTGTCAAATTCATCGTCTTTTGCTGTTAACATAAAAATCGGGGTTGCTACTTTTCGCTGTCGTAATTCTTTACATACTTCAATCCCATCCATCTTAGGCAGCATTAAATCAAGGATGATTAAATCAGGCTGTTCATTCATCGCAGCTTGAAGACCATCTTCACCATCCATGGCAGTAATCACCTCAAATCCTGCTTGCTTAAGATTGTAATGAAGTAATGTAACTATGGATTGTTCATCATCAACCACTAATACTTTTTTGTTCATAAAGCCCTCCAACGTAAAATAGATTAAACCCCTACATCTCTATCTATTTAGCTTTATACTATTTCTCTCTATGTACTCATTATAGGGCATGTCGTAAATAGAACCAATTATTTTCTCTTATCAAAAAAATAAGCTGACAGTGTCAACTTACTTAAAAATTCTCCAATATAGTTCCATCCATTGGGGCTAATTTTTTAGGTGGCCTTACTAAAATGTTTCCATCTACTACAAGTTCACCTTTATCATCTTTTGCCTTCACACTAATTTCAACACTTTCATTAAGTACGTTCACTTGAATTACTTCAAATAAAAATTCAATTGTTGCATAGTGATAAACGTGTTTCGGAAATGAGATTTCTTGTTTTAAAATATGACTACCTGGTCCTGGTAAATATTTTGAAACCGCTGATGTTATTATTCCCGTAAGCATAATGCTAGGAACAATTGGCTTTTTATAAGGGGTTTGTGATGCATAATCATGTTGAACGTATAGGGGATTTGCATCATTTGTTAAACCTAAAAATAATAATAAATCTTTATCTTCTATTTTCTCTGTAAGTGTTAATTTTTCACCGATTGAAATCTCTTCAATTGTTCTCCCAAGCTTTCTTTTTTTCCCTAATAGCATTAAATTCTAGCACCTCCAAAAAGTGACCATAAGAGACCTATATTCACAATATTACTACTAAAACAGAAAAAATGGTTGACTCTATATAATATGATTGACACCCCTTAATTATTTCTTCGTGTTATTGTTTATCTTACCAAAAGAAAAAACAATATACTACTTTTTAAGGGGGACGTTCATATAGAGTTAACCATTTTAAAGGATTGACTTAAAGAAAACTTGGCTGGTGCCAAGCCTTTAGGCGCTGGCAACTGCCTAGTTGCACTTATGCGTTCAGAATTTATGAATATAAATTCTGATTAGCTAAACTAAGACATTCATAACACTCTTTACTGAGCTAGCAGACTTTTGAAGAGCAGCCTTTTCCTCGTCTGTTAATTCAAGTTCAATTATTTGCTCAATTCCATTAGCACCTAAAATTGTCGGCACACCTAAATAAATTCCAGTGAAACCATACTCTCCTTCTAGGAATGCAATGGTTGGGATTACACGGCGTTGATCCTTAACAATTGCTTCAACCATTTCAACTAATGAAGCAGCCGGCGCATAATAAGCGCTTCCATTACCTAATAGATTTACAATTTCTCCGCCACCCTTACGCGTTCGCTCAACAATTGCATCTAGTCGATCACTAGGAATAAGCTTTTCTAAAGGAATACCTCCAGCATAGGAATAGCGTACAAGAGGAACCATATCATCACCATGACCACCAAGTACAAAGCCCGTAATATCTTTAACCGATAAATTTAGCTCCTGTGCAACAAATGTACGGAATCTTGCTGTATCAAGGACACCTGATTGACCAATGACACGATTTTTTGGAAAACCTGATTCTTTATATACAGTATATGTCATTGCATCTACTGGATTTGTTAAGACAATGATATAAGAATTAGGTGAATACTTTACAATTTCTTGTGTAACACTCTTCATTATTTTTTGGTTTGTCTGAACTAGGTCATCACGACTCATTCCTGGCTTTCTAGCAATCCCTGCTGTAATGACAACAATATCAGAGTCAGCAGTATCTTCATAATTAGATGTACCGATAATGTTCGCATCAAAGCCTTGAACTGGACTTGCCTCAAGCATGTCTAGAGCTTTACCCTTTGTTGGGTTTTCTAATTGAGGAATATCTACTAATACAACATCAGCAAGCTCTTTTTGAGCAATTAAAAAAGCGGTTGTTGCACCGGTAAAACCCGCACCAATAACTGATACTTTTTTACGTTTGAATTGTGACATGATAAAATCCCCCTATTGTTCTACTAATAAATAGAATATTATGATTGAGACTTTTTCATTACCCTTTCAGTTCCAAACTTGACATTATATAAGCAAGAAGGGGGATTTCCTCCCCCCTCCTAATCTGAAATTAACTTAAGTTTTTAATAAGCTCGTCAGCAAACTCAGAACATTTTACCTCAGTTGCACCTTCCATTAAACGAGCAAAATCATAAGTTACAACTTTAGAAGCAATTGTTTTTTCCATTGATTGAGTTACTAATGCAGCTGCTTCTGTCCATCCAAGGTGCTCAAGCATTAAGACACCTGAAAGTAATACAGAAGATGGATTCACTTTGTCTAGTCCAGCATACTTTGGAGCTGTACCGTGTGTAGCTTCGAAGATTGCATGTCCAGTTTCATAATTGATATTTGCACCAGGAGCGATACCGATACCGCCTACCTGAGCTGCTAATGCATCAGAGATATAATCCCCATTTAGGTTCATTGTTGCTACAACATCAAACTCACGTGGACGAGTTAGGATTTGTTGTAGGAAAATATCTGCAATCGAATCTTTTACAATGATTTTCCCAGCCGCTTCAGCTTCACTTTGAGCTTTGTTTGCAGCTTCTTTTCCTTCTGTTTCAACTAGGCGATCATACTGTGCCCATGTAAATACTTTATCACCAAATTCTTTTTCAGCAAGCTCATAACCCCAGTTTTTGAACGCACCTTCAGTAAATTTCATGATATTTCCTTTGTGAACTAAAGTTACCGATTTACGGCCATGTTCAATTGCGTAATTAATTGCAGCGCGAACTAAGCGGCTAGTTCCTTCTTCTGAAACAGGCTTAATCCCAATTCCTGAAGTCTCTGGGAAACGAATTTTATTCACACCCATTTCGTTTTGTAGGAAGCTGATTAATTTTTGAACTTCTTCAGAACCTTTAGCATATTCAATTCCCGCATAAATATCTTCAGTATTCTCACGGAAGATAACCATGTCTGTATCTTCAGGACGCTTGATTGGAGATGGTACCCCATTGAAATAACGTACAGGACGTAAGCAAGTAAATAAATCTAGTTCTTGACGTAATGCTACGTTTAAAGAACGAATCCCCCCACCAACTGGAGTTGTTAATGGACCTTTTATAGCAATTATGTACTCACGAATAACTTCTAATGTTTCTTCTGGTAACCACTCGCCTGTTTCGTTAAATGCTTTTTCACCAGCTAAAACTTCTTTCCAGACAATATTTTTCTCACCATTATAAGCTTTCTCAACAGCAGCTTCTAATACACGAGATGCAGCAGCCCAAATATCTGGACCTATACCGTCTCCTTCAATAAAAGGAATAACTGGATTATTCGGAACGTTTAATACCCCATTTGATACTGTAATTTTTTCTCCTTGACTCACAAAAAAAACCTCCCTAAAAATATATAGCATTTACTTTGAAATAAGAGGCCAAAAAGTAATTGACCTCTTTTATTCACAATACCTTTTCCATTTTATATCAAAAACAGAAATATTTCATTTAAAATTCACCTTTTATCCACGTTGTTCAATTGGAAGATAGGCTTGTTTACCTGGTCCAGAATATTCTGCACGTGGACGAATCAAACGGTTGTTTTCATATTGCTCAAGAATATGTGCTAACCAACCTGAAACACGGCTAACCGCAAAAATAGGTGTGAATAAATCATGATCAATTCCTAAGCTATGGTAAACAGATGCTGAGTAGAAATCAACATTTGGTGGTAATGGTTTTGCTGTTGTAACTATTTCTTCTATTCTAGTACTCATCTCATACCATTTTGGTTCACCAGTTAACTTTGTCAATTTTTCAGACATACTTTTTAAGTGTTTAGCTCGCGGATCACCTTTACGGTAAACACGATGACCAAAGCCCATGATTTTTTCTTTGTTATTAAGTTTATCTAAAACATATGGCTCAACATTTTCAACCGAGCCAATCTCGGTTAACATTTTCATTACCGCTTCGTTTGCTCCCCCATGAAGCGGACCTTTTAATGCTCCAATTGCTGACGTAATACCTGAATAAACATCAGATAATGTTGCTACACAGACACGTGCTGTAAATGTAGAAGCATTTAGTTCATGATCTGCATGTAAGACAAGTGCTTTATTAAAAGCTTCTTCACCTATTGCACTTGGCTCCTTGCCTGTTAGCATGTACAGAAAATTTGCTGCAATGCTTAAATCCTTACGTGGTGCTACAGGTTCTAACCCTTTTCTTACACGCGAAAAAGCTGTAACAATTGTCGGAAGCTTTGCTTGTAGGCGTATTGCTTTTCGATAGTTTGCTTCCGCATCCATTACATCTGCTTCTTCATCGTATAAACTTAGTAATGAAACAGCTGAGCGAAGTGCAGCCATAGGATGAACTTTATCTATTGGATAGGTTTTAAAGTGATTTAATACTTCTTGTGGTAATGCTGCGTTATCAGCTAATTGTTGCTTTAATTCAGCCAATTCAGCCGCGTTTGGTAATTTTCGATGCCATAATAAATAGACTACTTCTTCGAAACTTGCATGTTCCGCTAGTTCATCAATGTTATATCCAACATATGTTAACGTATCATCAATAATTGAACTAACAGATGATGTTGTAGCTACTACCCCTTCGAGCCCCTTTGTTACTGTCATCTAGAATCTCTCCTTTTCTAAAAAATACTCCCCATTACCTTTATTTTAGCTAATCTCCCATTGAGCGTATGCTCAAAAATCCACCATTCAAACACATTTTGAATATTCATTCAAAAGAAAATGCTTTCATTTTAGATGCTGTCAACTCAAATATTAAAATTATTTGAATGGATGTTCTACTAAGTATGTAGGATGGATACAATCTTAAACTCTATTATATACAATTATCAGACTTTTGTGAATCAAAAGGTCAAAATCCAGCGTAAATGTTATTTAAATAAAATGATTATGAAAATAGATTCATAAATTTCATTACAACATACGCAATACCTGCGCCAACTAATGGACCTACAGCTACACCTTTAAAAATCGCAACAGCTAGAATTGTACCAAAAACCAATGCGGTGGTAATATGGGGATCATCTGCTAATAAATCAATTCCACCTCTTGCTAACAATGCAACCACGATTCCAGACACTAATGCAATCCAAGCAACGGACGATTTAATCGCATCTCCAAGTTGCTTAAAGCCGATATCTCCAGTTGCAATTGGAACAAGAACTGCAATTGTAATAATGGTTACACCCCAATGAATTCCTTTTGTTTGTATATAAGGAAATAAACTGGAAGCTAAACCAAGCCATTTAATGGCTAATAATACACCTACAGCTACCATTAAGGATTGATTTTT